>DASUAX010000017.1:0-19453 GCA_035763525.1 Gaiellaceae bacterium | reverse complement strand
GCGGGGAGTGGAGATCGCGCTGGCGGAGCGGGGCGTCCCGCTGGCCGTTGCCCTCTGCGTGCTCGCCGAGCTGGCGTGGCTCGCCGGCCTCGGCTACGTCGTCTGGCTGCTCGTCACGCTCCTCTGATCGAGCACTCAAGGCGCGCCGCCGCACGGCCGATAGGTAGCCGGGGCGCGGCCGCGCAAAGGGGAGAGAGTTTGCGCGCCGCGCCCCTTTCCACTGAGGGGTTGACAGTGGAACGGGCGACGATAACGCAATCCCGCTGGAAACGGCGGCTGTCTGCTACCTTTCGGCCACCACATTTCGAGCGTGTTTCGAGATGGGCGCCTGGCGCCCATTTTTCGTCTGAGGGGTGGTTTTGCGAAGTGGCCACGGCACCGCACCAGAAGGAGAGGGAACTGCAGCGCGAGATCACACGCACCGTCGAATCGGCCCTGCCGGGCGTCGAGGTGCTCGCGCTGGAACTGAACGGCAAGGAGCGCTTCTGCGTCTACGTCGACCATGCAGGAGGCGTCGACCACGCTCTCTGCGAGCGCGTCACCGGCGTGCTTCGCCCCTACCTCGACGAGTACAGCGTGGAGGTCTCGTCGCCGGGGCTCGACCGCCCGCTGCGCACGCGCGCGCACTTCGAGCGCGCGGTCGGCCGGAAGGTGCGCGTGAAGACGGAGACGCGGAAGGCACGTGGAGAGGTCGTCTCGGCCGGCGAGCGGTCGGTGCGGATCGCGGGCGGGCAGGAGGCGACGGACATACCGTACGACGAGATCGTGCGGGCCAATCTGATCGATGAAGGGGATGTCGGATGAGCGTAGGCTTGACGCAGCTCATGGAAGAGCGGAGGCGGCGGCTCGGCCGCCGCCGGGAGCGGGGGCTATGAGCCAGGAGATCGTTGACGCGGTTCGCGAGATCGAGCGCGAGAAGGGGATCGAGAGCGGCACGCTCGTAGCTGCGCTCGAGGACGCGCTGCTCGCCGCCTACAAGAAGACGCCGGGCGCTTCGCGGCACGCGACCGTGGAGCTCGACGACCGCGGGGACTTCCGCGTCTACTCGATCGAGATCCCGGCCGACCTCGAGGAGCGGCTGTTCGACGAGGCGCGCGAGCGCGCTCTCGACGAGCTCGAGCGGCTCGAGGAGGAAACGGGCGAGAAGAACCACACGCTGCTCGCGGACGAGGATCTCGACCTCGACTGGTCCGAGGTGCCCGACGACCTGATCAAGCGCGAGGACGTGACGCCCGACAACTTCGGCCGCATCGCCGCGCAGACCGCCAAGCAGGTGATCCTGCAGCGGATCCGCGAGGCGGAGCGGGAGATGATGTACGACGAGTACATCGACCGCGTCGGCGAGGTCGTGACGGGCATCGTGCAGCAGACCGGCGACCGCCGGAACATCCTCGTCGACCTCGGTAAGGTCGAGGCGCTCCTGCCGGGGCCCGAGCAGGTCGACGGCGAGCGCTACGAGCAGGGCTCGCGCATCAAGGCCGTGATCCGGGACGTGCGCACGGGGACGAAGGGGCCGCAGGTGATCCTGTCGCGTCGCGACCCCGAGCTGATCAAGACGCTGTTCGAGCTCGAGGTGCCCGAGATCGCCGACGGGCTCGTCGAGATCCGCGGCGTCGCCCGCGAGCCCGGGTACCGGTCGAAGATCGCGGTCGAGTCGCACGCCCAGGGCGTCGATCCCGTCGGCGCCTGTGTCGGGCCGCGAGGCTCGCGCGTGCGCATGGTCGTCTCGGAGCTCCGCGGCGAGAAGATCGACATCATCCCGTGGAACAACGAGCCGGCGCGCTTCGTCGCAAAGGCGCTGTCGCCGGCACGCGTCCGCGAGGTGTACCTCGACGACGACGGCCGCGAGGCGACCGTCGTCGTGCCCGACGACCAGCTCGCGCTCGCGATCGGCAAGGAAGGCATGAACGCCCGCCTCGCCGCGCGCCTGACCGGCTGGAAGATCGACATCACCTCCGACACCCAGTTCGCCCAGCAGGAGGCCGAGGCGGCCTTCGGCGGCGAGGACGGGGAGGAGGGCGACTTCTCCGGCCGCTGCGCCGCCATCCTCTCGAACGGGAAGCGCTGCCCGAACGCCGCACTGCCGGGCTCGAAGTACTGCGGCGTGCCGGCGCACCAGGAGCTCGCCGGCCGGGAGGCCGACGAGGAGGCGAACCCCGTCGTGACGGAGAGCGAGCCGGAGCTCGAGGCGATCGCCGACGTGACCGAGCCGGAGGCGGTCACCGAGGACGCGGCCGAGTTCGGCAACCCCGAGCCCGAGGAGCTCGGGGCCGGCCCCGGCGACGCCCCGGTCGAGGTGACGATCGACGACGAGTAGACCGACGCGCACCTGCGCCGGCTGCGGCCGTAAGGCTCCCCAGGGCGAGCTCCAGCGCTTCCACCAGGCGGCGGGCGAGCTCGTCCCGGGCGCCGGGCCCGGGCGCGGCGCCTACACGTGCCGGCGGCTGCAGTGCTTCGAGCGGGCGGCCGCCCACCGGGCGTTCAGCCGGATCCTCCGGCGCACCGTCCACGTCGACCCCTCGCTCTCGCGTCTCTACACTGGACACTGACTCCTATGGCCAACGGCAAGCCGAACAGACCGATCAGACCACGCGGCGGCGGCCCCAAGGGCCGGCGGCGCGTCGTGATCGAGGGCGGCGGCAACCGGCCCGGCACGGGCCAGCGGCAGCGCCCGGGCGACCGCCCCGCCGACCGCGGCCCCCGCCAGCCGCGGGAGGTCGTGGCGCCGACCGGGCCCGCGACCGTCGAGTCGGGCGCCACGCTCCGCGATTTCTCGCAGGCGCTCGGCGTCGCGATGCCGCAGATCATCAAGCTGCTGATGAACCTGGGGACGATGAAGACGGCGACCCAGTCGCTCACCGACGACGAGGTCCAGCTGATCGCCGCCGAGCTCGGGCGCGAGGTGACGATCAAGCACGCGGACGACGACGACTCCGAGCCGGAGGCGTTCGAGGACGCGGAGGAGAGCCTGAAGGCGAGGCCGCCGGTCGTCACGATCATGGGCCACGTCGACCACGGCAAGACGACGCTGCTCGACGCGATCCGGCAGACGTCCGTCGTCTCGACGGAGGCGGGCGGCATCACGCAGCACATCGGCGCGTACCAGGCCGACCACGACGGGCGCCTGATCACGTTCCTCGACACGCCGGGCCACGAGGCGTTCACCGCCATGCGCGCCCGCGGCGCGAAGGTGACCGACATCGCCGTGCTCGTCGTCGCGGCCGACGACGGCGTCATGCCGCAGACGAAGGAGTCGATCTCGCACGCCCGCGCCGCCGAGGTGCCGATCGTCGTGGCCGTCAACAAGATCGACCTGCCCGACGCGAACGCCGACCGCGTGCTCGGCGAGCTCGCCACCGAGGGCCTGCAGCCCGAGGAGTGGGGGGGCGACGTGCAGGTGGCGCGCGTGTCGGCGAAGCAGGGCGAGGGGCTCGAGGACCTGCTCGAGCGGATCCTGCTGGTCGCCGACGCCGAGCTCGACCTGCGCGCCAACCCCGACGCGGAAGCGTCCGGCCCGATCATCGAGTCGCGGCTCGACGTCGGCCGCGGGCCGGTCGCGACGATGCTCGTGCACCGCGGCACGCTCAAGGTGGGCGACGCGATCGTCGCCGGTGACGGCTGGGGTCGTGTGCGCGCGCTCTACGACTACCGCGGCGAGCGGATCCAGCAGGCGCGCCCGGGCGAGCCGGTCGAGATCCTCGGCTTCGACAGGCCGCCGCCCGCGGGCGAGCTGGCCCGGGTCGTCGAGAACGAGCGCCGTGCGCGCGAGGTCGCGCAGCAGCGGGGCGAGCGGCTGCGCCGCGAGGCCCTCGCCAAGCAGCGCACGGGCGGCGTCTCGCTGGAGAAGCTGTTCGAGCAGATGGGCACGGGGGCCGTCCAGGACCTGAACATCGTCATCAAGGGCGACGTGCAGGGCTCGGTCGAGGCGATCGTGTCCGAGCTCGGGAAGATCCAGCACCCGGAGGTGCGGGTCAGCGTCATCCACACCGGCGTCGGCGGCATCACCGAGAACGACGTCAACCTGGCCGCTGCGTCGAACGCGATGATCGTCGGCTTCAACGTGCGGCCGTCGGCCGAGGTGCGCGGCGTGGCCGAGCGCGCCGGCGTGGAGATCCGTCTCTACCGCGTCATCTACCAGCTCACCGAGGAGATCGAGCAGGCGCTCGTCGGCATGCTCTCGCCGGTCGAGACGGAGGCGATCCTCGGCGAGGTCGAGGTGCGCGCCCTGTTCCGCGCCTCCCGGATCGGCACGATCGCGGGCTGCATGGTCACGAGCGGCGTCGTCCGCCGCGGCGCGAACGTGCGCATCTTCCGCGAGGGGACGCGCATCCACGAGACGACGGTCGCGCAGCTCCGCCGCTTCAAGGACGACGTGCGCGAGGTGTCCGAGGGCTTCGAGTGCGGCATTCTCCTCGACGGGTTCAACGACCTGCGGGAGGGCGACGTCTTCGAGGTGTTCGAGACGCGCGAGGTCGAGCGGACGTCGCTCGACGCGCCGACAGCTTCTTGAGCTCGGGCTTCGTCTCGATTCTCACCGTCGAGCTGCACTTCCCGGAGGCGTCGTCGCTGAAGGGCAAGCGCCACTTCGTCCGCTCGGCGAAGGACAACCTGCGCAACCGCTACGGCGCCGCCGTCGCAGAGGTCGACCACCACGACCTCTGGCAGCGGGCGACCCTGACGGTCGCGTGCGTCGCGCGCAGCGCGCACGAGGCCGAAGAGCTCGCCGACGGCGCGGAGCGCTGGCTCGCCTCGGGCGACTGGGTGCTCGCCCGCTGCGACCGGCTGCTCGTCTCGCCCGACGACTGACTACCTTCCCGCTGTGAGCGCTCGGATGCGCAGGGTGAACGAGGCGGTGCGCGCGGTGGTCGCCGAGGCCGTCCGCGACCTGAAGGACCCGCGGATCGGGATCGTCACCGTCACCGGCGTCACCGTCACCCCCGACCTGCGCGAGGCGATCGTCTACGTGTCCGTCCTCGGCGGCGAGAAGAAGCGCCGGGCCGCCGTCGCCGGGCTCGAGTCCGCGCACGGCGTGCTGCAGGCGCGGATCAACCGGGAGCTCAGCCTGCGCCGGACTCCGACGCTTCGCTTCGCCTACGATGACGCCGTCGAGCGCGGCGTCCGGATGACGAAGCTGATCGACGAGCTTGCCGCGCAGCTCCCCGACGAGGCAGGATCGCCCGAGGATGACCGAGACGCAGACGAGTGACCTGCAGGCGGTGGTCGACGTGCTTCGCACGCGCGACCGGTTCGCCGTCGTCTCGCACGAGAATCCGGACGGCGACGCGCTCGGCTCGCTGCTCGGCGTGTCCCTCGGGTTGCGCGAGCTCGGCAAGGACGTCGTCATGTACCTCGCGGGAGCGGCACCGCTACCGGCCGAGTACCGGTTCCTCGATCTTGCCGAGGTGACGCGCGAGCTGCCGCCCGACATCGACGAGCGGGTGCTGCTCGCCGTCGACTGCGCCAACGAGCGTCGCATCGCCGAGAGCCGGGAGGCGGTCGAGCGGGCGGCGTTCGTGCTCGACGTCGACCACCATCACGACAACTCCCGCTTCGGCGACGTGAACCTCGTCGTCGCCGACGCGTCGTCGACCGCCGAGGTCGTTCGCGACATCCTGCGCGAGCTCGACGTCGAGCTGACGCCGGAGATCGCGGAAGCGCTCTATGTCGGCCTCGTCACCGACACCGGCCGCTTCCAGTACACGAACACGAGTCCGAAGGCGCTGCGGCTCGCAGCGGAGCTCGTCGAAGCCGGCGCGGACGTGCACGGCATCTTCCGGCACGTCTACGAGACGGTCCAGTTCGCGAAGCTGAAGCTGCTCGCCCGCGCGCTCGACCGAGCGCGGCTGTTCGACGGCGGCCGGCTCGTCGTCTCGTATCTTCTCCGCGGCGACTTCGCCGAGGTCGGGGCGGAGGAGCCGTTCTCGGAAGGGATCATCGACCACCTGCGCGCGGTCGAGGGCTCCGAGATGGTCGCGCTGATCCGCGAGCCTCCGCGCGACGAGGGGCCGTCGCGTCGCATCTCCCTCCGTTCGAGCCACGACGAGGTCGACGTCTCCGCGATCGCGCGGCTCCGTGACGGCGGCGGGCACCCGCAGGCGGCCGGGTTCTCGTCGGAGGAGTCGATCGACGAGATCGTCGAGTTCCTGCGGCGCGAGTTCGCACGCGTGCACAGCGGTGCCGGTCCCGAAGGCTCCTAGGCCGGTCGGCGTCGCGCTCGTGGACAAGCCCGCGGGGCCGTCCTCGTTCGCGCTCGTCGCCGCGCTCCGCCGCCGGACGGGCGCGCGCACGGGCCACACCGGCACGCTCGACCCGTTCGCGACAGGGCTCCTCGTGCTGCTCTCCGGCGCGGCAACGCGGCTCGCGCCGTGCTTCTCCGGGCTCGACAAGCGGTATCTCACGGACGTCGACCTGAGGGCGACGACGACCACCGGCGACCCCGAGGGGCAGGTGGTCGAGCGCCACGAGCCGGTACCGGATATCGAGGCGGCGCTCGAACCGCTTCGGGGCGAGGTGGAGCTGCCGATCCCGGCCGCCTCGGCGGTGAAGATCGGCGGTGAGCGCGCCTACAGGCTGCAGCGACGCGGCGTCGTGCTCGAGATGCCGATGCGCCGCTCGCTCGTCCACTCGCTCGAGGTGGTGGCGGCGTCGCCGGGATCCGTGCGACTCGCCGTGCACGTCAGCTCGGGCACCTACGTCCGCTCGCTCGCGCAGGCGCTCGGCGGGCACTGCACGTCGCTTCGCCGCACCGCCGTCGGCCCGTTCGTGGTCGACGAGGCGGCGCCGGTCGAGCAGGCAGGCCTCGTGCCGGTTGCCGAGACGCTCGCGCGGCTGCCGGCCGACGCGCTCGGCCGGGTCCCCGCCGGCGTCCGCGAGCGCGTGCTCGCGCTGGAGGCGCAGGCGTGACGGTGGCGCACCGGGTCGAGGAGCTCGAGCGCGTCCCACGCGCGGTCGCGCTCGGCACGTTCGACGGCGTCCACCGCGGTCACCGTGCCGTCGTGCGAGCGGCGGTCGACGCCGGGCTCAGGCCGACGGTCGTGACGTTCCACCCGCACCCGCGGACGGCGCTCGGCGACCGGGTCGAGCTGCTCTCGACGCTCGAGCGGCGCCTGGAGCTGCTCCGGAATTGCGGCGTGGAGGACGTGCTGGTCGTCGAGTTCACGCCGGAGGTAGCCGAGCTCGCGCCCGAGGAGTTCGCGCGGGAGGTGCTGTTCGCGATGGGCGCCGAGATCGTCGTCGCCGGCTCCGGGTTCCGGTTCGGGCGCCGGCGGTCGGGCGACCTCGGGCTCCTGCGCTCGCTCGGCCTCGACGCGCGGCAGGTGCCGCTCGTCGAGGGCGTCTCGTCGACGCGGATCCGCCGGCACGCGCACGCGGGCGAGGTCGAGGCCGCAGGGCGGCTCCTCGGCCGTCCGCTCGAGCTGGACGGGACCGTCGTCAGCGGCGACCGGCGCGGCGGCACGCTCGGCTTCCCGACCGCCAACCTCGCCGTCGACCCGAACGTGCTCGTGCCCGCGTTCGGCATCTATGCCGGCGCCGTCGGCGACCGGCGTGCCGCGGTCTCGATCGGCGTGAACCCGCATTACGGCGGCACCGAGCGGCGGGTCGAGGCGTTCCTGCTCGACTGGGAGGGCGACCTCTACGGCAAGCGGCTCGTCGTCGAGCTGTGGCAGCGGCTGCGCGACGAGCAGGCGTTCGGCTCCGAGGCGGAGCTGATCGCGCAGATCGCCCGCGACGTCGCGGCCACGCGCGCCGCCGTGCGCCCCGCGGGTTGACTCGCCCCGACTGATTCGAAATCGTCAGCTGGGGATTCGGGGCGTTGTCGTTTCGAGGGGGCCGCGAACGGTAGGACGTTCGGTCACGACGATGAAGGTGCTGGGGATCGCTCTCGTGGTGCTCGCGCTCGCCGCTCTCACCGGTTGCGGAGGAGGGAGGCAGAAGCCGTTCCAGACGGCCGGCCACGTCGCGTCTCTGATCCGCGCCAAGTGGGGGTCGACGAAAGGGTCGCCCTCGTTCGACTACACGTGCCAGGGGCTCGACGACCGGGGGCGCCTCTTCACGTGCCTTGTCCGCGACAACTCGGACACGGTCAGAATCGCGTCGTTCGACGTCGTCTGCGACAGGTCGAAATGCACCTGGACGGACTACCCGTCCTATTCGAGCTAGAGGGCCTTCTCGTGCATGACCCAGCCCAGGACGGGGCGCATCCCGGCGCTCTCGTAGAGGTGGAACGCGCCCGTCGCGTTCTGCGCATCGACGCTCAGGCCGACGCTCGTCTCCCCGCGCGCCCTGAACTTCGCGAAGGCGTCGAGGAGGAGCGCGCGGCCGACGCCCTGCCCGCGCGCGGCGCGCCGCGTGAAGAGCACCGCGACCCAGCCCCCGCCGTAGCGGCCCGCCTCGCAGATCGTGCCGGCGACGATCTCGCCGCCCGAACGCACGACGCGCCACAGCGACGGGTCGAAGCCGCCGGACTCGATGTGCAGCTCGCGCCAGCGCTCGAGCGTGCGCGGCCGGAATTCCCAGTGGTCGGCGAACGCCTCCTGCTGCGCAGCGTGGAACGCGACCGCGTCCCGTTCGGCGTCGAAGTCGCCCGGCTCCACGCCGGGCGGCCACGGCGGCGGCTCGGGCGCTGCAACGAGCTCGATCCGCAGCTCTCGGAAGACCCGCACCGGCCGGTAGCCGAGGTCGGCGAGCAGGCGGTGGCCCGCCTCGTCCGGCTCCGCAACGCCGTTCTGGATGCGGCGGGCGCCGCGCGAGGCCGCGATCGACTCGAGGGCGGAGGCGAGCGCTCCGCCGAGCCCGCGCCCCCGCCTCTCGGGATGGACGAAGCCGTCGCTGCGCCAGAGCTCGCCGCGGTCGTCGAGCGTGCCGTACGCGCCGATCCGCCCGCCTTCGACGAGGACGAGCGCGTCGCGCTCGAGGTCGAGCGACTCCCACTCGGCGGCGAGGTCGGCGGGGGCGTAGGTGGTCTCGCCGTAGAGCGACCGCTCGTAGGCGATCACGAGCTCCGCCACGGCCGGTGCGTCGCCGGGGACGGGGGGCCGCTGCTCCGCCGCGCTCACGAGACGCGGGCGGCGAGTCGGCCGCCGAGCCGGGCGAGGCCCTCGCGGGGGAACGCGATCCGCTCGCGCACGTACGGCCCGTCGGGGACCTGGAAGAGGCGCGGCCCGATCGGGCGCAGGTGGACATCGTCGCCTTCTGCCGTGACGACGATCCCGTCCGGCGCCGTGCGCACGTCGTAGCTCTCGTCGCTGTTCGCGTATCTGCCCGCGAACGGGGCGACGGCCTCGCGAGGAAGCTCGACGAACGGCGTGGCGGGCCGCGCCGACCCGACCGCCTCGAGGAAGAAGGCGTCCTCGATCTCGTACAGCGCCTTTGCGCCGTTCGACGCGTTCGTGAGGCCGGCGAACGCGGCTCCGCGCCGGGGGACGACGAGGAACGAGCTCTGGAAGCCGCCGTACGATCCGGAGTGGCCCCAGACGTCGACGCCGGCGACGCGCTGGCCGAAGAGCCCGAGCCCGTAGACGCCGCCGTTCGGCTTCCCGTGCGCCACCGCCATCCGCACGAAGGAGGGCCGGTCGAGCAGGCCGCGGCCCGCGCGCAGGAGGTCGTCGACGTTCGAGACGAGGCCGCCCGACGGCCGCCGCGCGCGCGGGTAGGGCCCGTCGCCGGCCTCCGGGCCCGTCCCCGCCAGCTCCGGCTCGTCGAACGAGGTCGCCTCGAGGCCGAGCGGCCGGAGCACGCGGCTCGCGATCGCGTCCTCGTACGTCGTGTCGGCCCGCTCCGACGCGAGCCATCCGGCGAGCCAGTAGCCCGTGTTCGCGTACGACCACAGGTCGTCGACGCCGACGAAGCGCCGGACCGCCGCGAGCTGCCCGACCGCGGCGCCGAGCGCGCCGTCACCGTCTCCGAACCGCGACAGGTCGCGGACCGGCAACTCGCAGTCGAAGCCCGAGAGGTGCGAGAGGAGATGCCGCACGCGCACCTCGGCGGGCCAGACACCGGTCGTCGCGTCCAGGTCGAGGGACTCGACCGCGAGCAGCGCCGTGAGCGGCTTCGTCACCGATGCGATGCGGAAGCGCGTCCCGGGCTCGCAGCCGACCGCGTGCGTCGTGACGACCCCGTCGAGCCAGGTCCCGACGGCGAGCGCCGGCACCTGCCAGCGCTCTGCGGCCTCTTCGCACACCCGTTGAAATGACGTATTCATCGGGAATCGGCTACCCTACTGGTCGACCCGGCCTCGGCCGCCCGCGTCCTTCCTTCGCGGCGGCGGTGACCTGGGTGACCCACACCGAGAGGAGAACGATGACCCTCACCAAGGAAGAGAAGCTGGAGCACGTCGGCAAGTTCGGCAAGCACGAGCAGGACACCGGCTCGCCCGAGGTCCAGATCGCGATGCTGACCCAGCGGATCAACACCCTGACCGAGCACCTGCGCACGCACAAGCACGACCACTACTCGCGTCGTGGCCTGCTCAAGCTGGTCGGTCGCCGCCGCAGGTTCCTGAACTACCTGCAGCGCAAGGACCTCGAGGGCTACCGCGCCCTCATCAAGGAGCTCGGCCTCCGCCGCTAGCTCCGAAACCACCGAAGGGTGGAGCTTGGGCGAGCGGCCGGCGCGGCCGTTGACCCAATCTCCACCCTTCCCAAGCACAGTGGAGGAATAGGGAGACATGTCTATCGTCGAAGCTGAGCACCCTGCCGGGGTGCCGGTTTCCGTGACCGTCGAGATCGGCGGCCGCGAGATCACGTTCGAGACCGGGAAGCTCGCGAAGCAGGCCGACGGCGCAGTCGTCGTCTCGAGCGGCCAGACGGTCGTCCTCGGCACCGCGCAGGGCCGGACGGAGGCGCGCGAGGGCGCGGACTTCTTCCCGCTCACCGTCGACGTCGAGGAGCGGATGTACGCCGCCGGGAAGATCCCGGGCGGCTTCTTCAAGCGCGAGGGACGCCCCACCGAGCGGGCGATCCTGACCGCGCGCATGACCGACCGCCCCGTCCGGCCGCTCTGGCCGAAGGGCTACCGAAACGAGGTGCAGTGCGTCGCCACGGTCTTCTCGGCCGACCTGGTGATCCCGCACGACGTCCTCGCGATCAACGCCGTGTCGGCCGCCCTCACCATCTCGCCGCTGCCCTTCCTGGGCCCGATCGGCGCGGTGCGGATGGGGCTGCTGGACGGTCAGCTCGCCGTCAACCCGACCCTCGAGGAGACCGAGCACAGCTCCGACCTCGACCTGATCGTGGTCGGCACGAAGGACGGCCTGACGATGGTCGAGGCGGGTGCGAACCGCGTTCCCGAGCACGTGATCCTCGAGGCGCTCGAGATCGCGCACCGCGAGATCGTCAAGCTCTGTGAGGCGCAGGAGGAGCTGCGCGCGAAGGCCGGCAAGCCAAAGTGGCTCGACGCGGCGACCACGGAGCGGCTCGAGTCGGCGCACGGCCACGCGATCTGGTCGCGCATCCAGGAGCAGGGGCTCCGCGAGGCCGGAGCGATCGTCGACGAGATCGTCGCGAAGGAGTGCGGCGCGCCGTCGATGGACTCGACGCAGGAGCACGTCATGAGCGAGCTCCAGACGCGGATGTCACTCGGGATGATCCTCGAGAAGCAGCGCTCGGTGGCCGTCGAAGGGGCCGTGCGCGAGCAGTTCGAGAGCGACCTGCGCGGGCTCACCGACGCCGAGCAGGACTCGAAGGAGCTGAAGTCGGCGAAGCGGAGCCTGCTCTACGACCGCATCGTCGAGACGGTGCAGTTGCCGTTCCCGGCCGGCGAGGACGGCGAGAAGGACGCGCTGACGAAGTCGTACGTCCGCAAGGCGTGCGAGTCGATCTACAAGGGCCTCGTCCGCCGCAAGATCGCGGTCGAGAAGCGGCGTCCCGACGGCCGCTCGGAGACCGAGATCCGCCCGATCGAGGTCGAGGTGTCGGTCATGCCGCGCACCCACGGCTCGGGCCTCTTCACCCGCGGCCAGACGCAGATCATGACGCTGCTGACGCTCGGGACCGCGAAGGAGGGTCAGCGGATCGACGACCTGTCGCTCGAGACGGATCGCCGGTACATGCACCACTACAACTTCCCGCCCTACTCGGTGGGCGAGACGGGCCGCATGGGCTCGCCGAAGCGCCGTGACATCGGCCACGGCGCGCTCGCGCAGCGGGCCCTCGAGGCGGTCATCCCGCCCGCGGAGGACTTCCCGTACACGATCCGCCTCGTCTCCGAGACGCTCGAGTCGAACGGCTCCTCGTCGATGGGCTCGGTGTGCGGCTCCACCCTCGCGCTGATGGACGCCGGCGTGCCGATCAAGGAGCCGGTCTCCGGCATCGCGATGGGCCTCGTCAAGGAGGACGACGACTACGTCATCCTCACCGACATCCAGGGTGCGGAGGACCACCTCGGCGACATGGACTTCAAGGTCGCCGGCACGCCCGACGGGATCACGGCGCTCCAGATGGACATCAAGATCACCGGCGTCAGCCGGGAGATCATGGAGCGTGCGCTCGCGCAGGCGAAGGAGGCGCGCATCGCGATCCTCGGCCGGATGCTCGAGGCGATCTCGCAGCCGCGCGAGGCGCTCGCCGAGCATGCGCCGCGGATCTCGACGATCCAGATCAACCCCGAGTACATCGGCATGGTGATCGGCAAGGGCGGCGAGACGATCCGCTCGCTCGAGGCCGACCACGACGTCCAGATCGACATCGAGGAGGACGGCACGATCCTCGTGTACGCCACCGAGGGCACGAAGGGCGACGCCGCGATCTCCGCGATCCAGGCGCTGACCAAGGAGCCCGAGGTAGGCGACGAGTACACCGGGAAGGTCGTGAAGACGACCGACTTCGGCGCGTTCGTCGAGCTGAAGAAGGGGACCGACGGGCTGCTGCACGTCTCGAACGTCGGCCCGGGCCGCGTGAATCACATCGAGGACGTGATCCAGCGCGGCGACATCCTCGACGTGCTCGTGCAGGAGGTCGACAAGGCCCGCGGCCGCATCGGCCTCAAGCTGGTGCAGAAGCACGAGAACGGCGGCGTCGTCTCGCCGGAGGAGCTCGTCGAGCGGGCGAAGAACGCGCCGCCGCGCGAGCCTCGCGAGGACCGGCCGCGTCGCGACGGCGACCGCCGCGGTCGCGGCGGCCCGCGCCGCGAGCGCCAGGAAAGCCGGACGGAATAGGGTCGGCGGCGGTGAAGCCGCCGCCGACCCTCACAGACGGCGTGGTCGTCCTTCGCGAGCTCCGCGAGGGCGACCGCGCCGCCTGTCTCGACACGATGCGCGACGAGCTCGTCGCGCGGTGGCTCAACATGCCGCGGGCGCCGGTCGAACGGGACTTCGACTCGCTCCTCCGGCTCGCGCACAACGGACGCTTAACGGGCAACCGCTTCGACTTCGCAGTCACCGAGCCGGGTGTCGACGTCTCACTGGGTGCGGTGATCGCGTCGCGCCGGCACAGGGACAACTACGAGGTCGCGTACCTCGCGTGCGCCGGCGGGCGTGGACGCGGCCTGATGACGCGCTCGGTGCGGCTCGTCTGCAACTGGCTCTTCCGGGAGGGCGTCGGCCGCCTCGAGCTGCGCACACATCCCGAGAACGCGCCGTCGCAGCGGCTCGCCGAGCGCTGCGGCTTTCAGCGGGAAGGCCACGAGCGGCAATCGATCTGGCTGCACGGGCGGCGCGCCGACGCGATCCTCTGGTCGCTCCTGCCGGGCGATCCGCGGTGACGCTGCACTCGCTGCGCGACCGCGCCCTCTACGTCACGCCGATCCGGCTCGGCCTGGGCCTCGTGTGGGTGGCCGTCGGCCGGCTCGCGGGTGCCCCGGCGGCGGGATCGCTGCTCGCGTTCGCCGGCGGCGCCTTCATCACCGTCTTCACGCTCCACAACGACCCGCGAGCGCGGTTCGTGCCTCGGCGTGATCCCGAGCCGGCGCCGTCGGGCGCCCCCGTGGCCGGCCGGCTGCGGCAGGCGCTCGCCGCGACGCTGCCGAGCACCGCCGGCGTCTCCGTGCTCGCGGCCGTCTCGCTCGTCATCCAGCCGACGCTCGCGGCGCTCCTCGGCGGCGTCTCCGCCGGCCTCGGCCTGGCCGGCGCGCTGTACGCGCTGCGCGCCGACCCGTCGCTCTACGTCGACCCGAAGTCCGGCGTCGTCTACCGCCGCTAACTTCCGGGCGTGACCGAAGTGCTCGCCGCCGCGGCCGCGACGTGGGGTGTCGCGATGGCCGTCTCGCCGATCCTGCAGATCCGGGCGATCCGTACCCACCGCTCGTCGAAGGGCGTGTCGATCGGCTATCAGCAGGTGCTGCTCGTCGGGTTCCTGCTCTGGCTCTCGTACGGGATCGCGCTCCGGAACGTGGCGATCATCGTCCCGAACACCGTGGCGATCGTCGTGTGCGTGGGCACGATCCTCGTGGCTCTTCGCTACCGAAACCCGTAGCCTGAGCCCGTGCAGAACTGGACGCTGACCGAGCTCGACTCGGGCGAGCGGGTCGTGTCGGAGCCGCTCGACCACGTCCGTTCCGCGGCCGTCGGCTACTGGATCGGCGCCGGCTCTCGCGACGAGGCCGCCCGCGAGGCCGGGGTCACGCACTTCATCGAGCACCTGCTCTTCAAGGGCACGGGGCGCTACACCGCCGTCGAGATCGCCGAGATCTTCGACGGGCTCGGCGGCGAGCTGAACGCGGCGACGTCGCGCGAGCACACGCTCGTGTATGCGCGCGTCCCCGATCACCACCTGGAGACGGCGATGGACGTGATGGGCGACATGGTGTTCGCCCCCGCGTTCAGCGACCTCGACGCCGAGCGAGAGGTCGTGCTCGAGGAGATCGCCATGTACGAGGACGCGCCCCAGGACCTCGTGCACGACCTGATCACGGAGGCGATCTTCGGCGACCACCCGCTGGGTCGCCCGGTGATCGGCACCGCCGAGGTGATCTCGTCGATCCCGCGCGACGAGATCGCGAAGTACCACAACGAGCTGTACGTGCCGGCGAACATCGTCGTCGCGGCGGCCGGAAACATCGATCACGAACGGATCGTGGAGCTCGTCGGCCGTGCGCTCGAACGGCGGAACGAGGTGGGGGAGTCGCGGCTCAACGCCCGGCCGCCGCTGATGGAGTCGCCGCCGCCGCGCCTGCGCTTCCAGCGCAAGGACACCGAGCAGTACCACGTGTGCCTCGGTGCGCCCGGCATCTCTCGCTCCGACCGCCGCCGGTTCGCCGCCTCGCTGCTCGACGCGATCCTCGGCGGCTCGGCCTCGTCGCGGCTCTTCCAGGAGATCCGGGAGAAACGGGGGATGGCGTACGCGGTCTACTCGTTCGTGTCGCAGTACACGGACACCGGCCAGATCGGCGTCTACCTGGGGACGCGCGAGGACAACCTCGGCGAAGCCCTCGCGATCACCGCCGACCAGATCGCCGACATCGCCGCCGGCAACCTGCCGGAGCGGGAGCTCGAGCGCGCCAAGGAGAACCTGAAGGGACGCATCCTGCTCTCGATGGAGTCGACGTCGACGCGCATGAACCGGCTCGGCAAGTCGCTGATCACCGACTCGGAGCTACTGTCGCTCGACCGGATCGTCGCGGAGATCGACGCGGTCGACGCCTCGTCCGTCTCCGCCCTCGCCGCCGCGCTGCTCGCAGCCGAGCGACTGTCGGCGGCGTGCATCGGCCCGAGCGAGGAGCGGTTCCTCGAGGCGCTGGAGCGGATCACGCCCGACCTCGCACGCGCGGCGTGAGCCGAAGGCGACCGAGGACGTGAGGGTCCTGCTGAACGGGCGGCGGGGGAGAGTCGGCTCCGTGCTCGGGCCGGGGCTCGAGGCGGCGGGGCACGCCCTGGTCCATTCGCTCGACGACGCCGACGCTATGGTCGACTTCACCACGCCGACTGCGGTCGCCGGAAACGTGCATGCGGCCGTCGCGGCGGGCGTCCCGTGCGTCGTCGGCACGACCGGCTGGGACGCCGGCGAGTTCCGCGACGCGCCGGTGCCCGTGTTCTACGCGCCGAACTTCGCGATCGGCGCGGTCCTGATGATGCGGTTCGCGGCGGAGGCGGCCCGACACCTGGAGCGCGCGGAGATCGTCGAGCTCCACCATCCGGCGAAGCTCGACGCTCCGTCGGGGACGGCGAAGCTGACGGCGGAGCGGATGGGCGGCGACGTCGCGATCCATTCGGTGCGGCTGCCGGGCCTGAACGCGCACCAGGAGGTGATCCTCGGCGGTCCGGGGCAGACGCTGACGATCCGCCACGACGCGGTCTCGCGCGAGGCGTACACGCCGGGCGTGCTGCTGGCGCTCGACCGGCTCGGGACGCTGCCTTCCGGCCTCACCGTCGGCCTTGACGCTCTGCTCCGAGACTAGGACCGTCGCGGGGGTCGAGCTCCACCTGCTGCGCCCGGCGTCGGCGGAGGCGCTGATCGACGAGCGGGAGTTCGTGCGCGACGAGTTCCTGCCGTACTGGGCGGAGCTGTGGCCGGCGGCGATCGCGCTGGCCGAGGCGCTGCCCGACGTTGCGCGGCTGCGCGTCGTCGAGCTCGGCTGCGGGCTCGGAGTCACGTCGCTCGTCGCCGCAGCGAAGGGAGCCGACGTGACCGCGACCGACTGGTCGGCCGATGCGGTCGAGCTCCTGCGCGAGAACGCGGCGCGGAACGGGCTTCGGCTGCGCGCAGAGGCACGCGACTGGCGGGAGCCGTGGGCGGAGCGATTCGACCTCGTGCTCGCCGCGGACGTGCTCTACGAGCGGCGGAACGTCGAGCCGGTGCTCGCCCGCATCCGCGAGCTGGCGCCGGTCGCGCTGGTCGGGCTCGCCGGGAGGCCGTACGAGGCCGAGTTCCTGCGGCTCGCCGGCGGTGTCGAGGAGGTCGCGCCGCGGGTGGTGCGCCTACTGAACGCGCCGGCCTGACGCGGCGATCCGGCCGATGCCGACATCGGCGAACTGCGTCGTCGGGATCGGCGTTGCGACGGTCAGGCGCACGAGCCTTCCGTTCGCCCCTCGCACGCAGCGCCACGCCTGCTGCTCGTTCGCAGTCTGCGACCAGTAGACCTTGTTGCCGTCGAGCTGGAACGTCTTCTCCCGGCCGGCGGTGCACGCGCCCTTCTGGAAGGTGGCGACGAACGTGATCTCGCGCTTCGCGCTGTCGCGGAACCAGATGCGGAGGGCCGGGCGGGTCGTCGTCGCCCACCTGTAGTAGCGGAAGCCGAAGCCGACGCGGGTCGGGACGTAGGCGAGCGACGGCAGCTTGTGCCGGAGCGCGAGCTGCGAGTGCCGCGGCACGGCGGGCGCCGTCGCGGCGCCCGCCGCTACCGCGGTCAGCAAGGCAAGGAGCAGAGTGAGCGGGAGAGCCTTGCGCACGGTGGCACTGTAAGCGCGTGCTGTAAGGAGTTCGTTCGACGACGGCGTAGACTTTCGGTGTGCTCGGTCACGTCCTGACCGCGATCGTGACGCCGTTCAGGGACGACGGCAGCGTCGACTTCGACGCCTTCCAGGCGCTCTGCGCGCACCTCGTCGAGAACGGCTCCGACGGCATCGTCGTCGCCGGCACGACCGGGGAGAGCCCGACGCTCTCCGACGAGGAGCGGCTCGACCTCGTGCGCGCGGCGGTCGAGGCGGTCGGCGACGATGCCACCGTCGTCGCCGGGACGGGCACCTACTCGACCTCCCACTCGGTGCACCTGACCGAGGCCGCGCACGAGCTCGGCTCGTCCGCGTTCCTCGTCGTGACGCCGTACTACAACAAGCCGCCGCAGCGTGGCATCGTCGCCCACTTCGAGGAGGTGGCCCGGGCGACCGACCGGCCGATCGTCGTCTACAACATCCCGGCGCGGGTCGTCGTCAACATCGAGCCCGAGACGATCACGCGGCTCGCGGAGATCGAGAACGTCCGTGCGGTCAAGCAGGCGAACGGCGACCTCGACCAGGCGCGGCACATCGTCGCGTGCGGCCTCGACCTGTACGCCGGCGACGACAACCTGATCCAGCCGTTCCTCGAGCTGGGCGGCAGCGGCGGAGTCTGCGTGCACACGCACGTGGTCGGGCCGCAGGTGGCGGAGCAGGTTCGTGCGGCGCAATCGGGCGACCTCGAGCGTGCGCGGGAGCTCGACCGGCAGCTCGAGCCCTCGTACGAGCTGCTCGCCGTCGCGCCGAACCCGATCGCGATCAAGGCCGCCTTGCGGCTGCTCGGCCACCCGGTCGGCGGGCACCGCCTGCCGCTCGTCGAAGCGACCGACGACGAGGTCGTGCGGGTGCGCGGCTGCCTCGAGCGGCTCGGGCTGCTCGTCCCTGCGTAACCGGGACGCCTACACTGCGGGGCCAGATGGACGACGTACTGCGCGTGATCCCGCTCGGCGGCCTCGGAGAGGTCGGCAAGAACATGACCGTGTACGAGGCGGCCGGCGAGACGATCGTCGTCGACGCGGGGATGTCGTTCCCGCGCGACGAGCACCTCGGCGTCGACGTCATCCTCCCGGATTTCGGCTACCTGCACGACCGCCGTGTCCGGGCCGTCGTGCTGACGCACGCGCACGAGGACCACGTCGGGGCGCTGCCGTTCCTGATGCGCGAGGTGCGCGTCGACGAGATCTGGGCGACGCGGCTGACGCTCGGCCTCGTCAAGTCGAAGCTCGACGAGCACGGTCTCCTCCGCGCGGCCGAGTTGCGCGAGGCCGATCCGGAGGCCGGGCCGGTCGAGGTCGGCCCGTTCCGGCTCGAGTTCATCCGCATGGCGCATTCCATTCCCGATGCGGTCGGGATCGCGATCGAGACGGGGGCCGGGCTCGTGTTCCACACCGGCGACTGGAAGCTCGATTACACGCCGGTCGACGGGCTCCGGACCGAGGTCGGCCGTCTCGCGGACCTCGGCAACCGCGGCGTCGACCTGTTGCTCGGCGACTCGACCAACGCCGAGCGGCCCGGCTTCACGCGCTCGGAGCGCGTCGTCGGGGAGGCTTTCCGGCAGATCATCCCGGCGCGCCGGGGGCGTGTCCTGATCACGAGCTTCGCGTCGAACATCCACCGGATGCAGCAGGCGATCGACGTCGGCGTCGACTGCGGCCGCAAGATCGTCGTCGTCGGCCGCTCGATGCGCCGGAACATGAACGTCGCGCGGAACCTCGGCTACGTCGAGATGCCGGACGACATGCTCGTGAAGCCCGCCGACCTCGACGAGGTGCCGGCGGGCGAGCAGCTCGTCCTGTGCACGGGCTCGCAGGGTGAGCCGCTGTCGGCGCTGACCCGCATCGCGTACGACGACCACCCGGCGATCAAGGTCGAGCGCGGGGACACCGTGATCCTGTCGGCGCGGCCGGTGCCCGGCAACGAGCTGCGCGTCCACGACACGATCAACCAGCTGACGAAGCGCGGCGCCGAGGTGCTGCACGAGGAGAACGCGGACGTGCACGTCTCCGGCCACGGCCGTGCCGAGGAGCTGCGGACGCTGATCTCGCTCGTGCGGCCGAAGGCGGTGATGCCGATCCACGGCGAGTACCG
>DASUAX010000016.1:0-7321 GCA_035763525.1 Gaiellaceae bacterium | reverse complement strand
CTTCGAGACGGTCGGGAACGACGTGGCGCCGATCGGCACGAGCTGCGCCCCCGCCGCGCCGGCCTTCTCCTGGAAACCGACGAGCGGCATCGACGTCGTGTAGATCATCGCCCAGTCGTCCGTGCGGTAGGCGAGCTGCGGGTCGACGAAATCGAAGTCCGCACTCGCCTCGTTGACGCGAAGGGTGCCGCCCTTCTTCGCGTCGGCGGAGCCGTTCTTCCTGGTGGCCGACGCCGCGCTGCCGACTGACATCGCGGCGACGAGCAATGCGACTCCCGTGACGAGCGTCAACAGGGAGAGCACCTGCGTCCTGCGCATCAAGTCCCCTTCCTCTTTCCGATGGCGCGCGGCAGCTCGTGCCGCGCATTCACGTATGCAGACGGGCGCCGGCGGGCGAAGTCGGCACCTATGCGGTTCGCCGATTCGTCTCAGGCGTGCGCCGATAGCGGCGAACGAGCGTCGTCGCCACGCGCGGCGTCGAGCGCGAGCCGCACCACCCGCTCGACCGCCTCGTCGCCGCTGCGGTCGCGCCGCCAGGCGAGCGCCACGAGCCGGGGCGGCTGGTCGGCGATCGGCAGGAAGCGCAGCCCCTGCAGCCGCGAAGTGCCCGCCTCGGCCTCCACCGCGAGCCGCGGCACGAGGCCGCAGCCGAGCCCGGCCGAGACCATCGAGAGGACGGAGGCATAGTCGGAGAGCCTCGTCACGATCCGCAGGTTCGCGCCGGCGGCCCGCAGCGCGCCTTCGACGACCTTCTGCGTCGGCACCTGCTCGTACGCGACCAGGGGCAGGTTCGAGAGATCGGCCGCCGTCACCGAGCGCTGCTGCCACACGAGCGGGTGGTCGGTCCGGATGACGAGCAGCCACGGGTCGCGAAGGATCTCCACGGTCTCGATCTCCTCGCCCGGGAGCGGCAGGAGGACGAAGGCGACGTCGAGCTCGCCCGACTCGAGCATGGCGACGAGCCGGTCGACGGACGGCTCCTCGCGCAGCGACGCCGACACCCGTGGCACGGACGACGTGAGCTCGTGCACGACCCGCGGCAGCAGCGTCTGCGAGATGCTCTGGAACGTCCCGATCCGGATCGTCTCGGAACCGGCGGACGCGATCGCGGAGACGTCCTCGCGCGCGGCGTTCAGCCGGGCGTTGATGGCGCGCGCGTGCTCGACGAGTCGCTCCCCCTCGCGCGTGAGCGTGACCCCGCGCGAGCCGCGGATGCGGGCGACGAGGCGCGCGCCGACGAGCCGCTCGAGCGTCGCGATCTGGCCGCTGACCGCCGACTGGCTGTAGCCGAGCCGGGCGGCGGCCGCGCTGAACGAGCCCGCCGCCGCGATCGCCTCGAGCGCCGCGAGATGACGGAACTCGATGCCCTGCCAGCTGCCGGGATCGGTGGCCACACCTATTTGAACGTCGAATTCGTGCGCAGGTTCGGACGCGGCGGCGAAAGTTAGCGCCTTCTTTACGAGTCGTCCTCGTCGTCGGGGAAAGCAGCGAGGAGCTTCCGGAGCAGCCCGTTCAGCTGCTCCTGCTCGCGCCGGCTGAGCACGTGGACCGCCGCCGCTTCCTGCTCCCCGAGCTCGTTCACCGCGACGTGCCACAGCTCCGAGCCCGCGTCCGTCGCCTCGACGATGATGCTGCGCCGATCGTCCGGGTTGCGGACGCGGCGGATCAGGCCGCGCTGCTCGAGCCGGTCGAGCACGTTCGTCATCGCACCCGTCGTGACCATCAGGCGGGACGAGAGGTCGCTCGGCGAGGTCGGCGTGTCGCCGGCGAGCAGCAGGTTCGTCAGCACCTGCCAGTCCCGCCACGTGATGCCGTGGCCGTCCAGCGACTCCTTGGAGCGGAGCATGAACCGGCGGCCGATCACGGCGATCCGGTCGCTGATCCCTTCGGCGAGCGGGTCGACCGTGTCGACGCCGGGCATCGACGCGAGCCGCTCGAGCAGGCGGTCGATGTGGTCGGCGTCGGCCACGTCTTCATCGTACGTTAACTGATTCGACGTCGAGTAGCTTGATATAAAGCGAAAATGGCGGCGGTCGCCGAGCTTCCCGTCGATCGGGGTTGGGTCGGGGTCGAGCTGCGTCACCTGACGGCGCTCGCCGCGATCGCGCGCACGAACTCCTTCGTCCGGGCCGCGCGCCACCTCGGTTACACGCAGAGCGCGATCAGCGCGCAGATCGCGGCGCTCGAGCGTGCGGTCGGCGTGCAGCTGATCAGCCGCGCCCGCGGCTCGCGATTCGTGCGTCTCACCGCCGAGGGCGAGATCCTGCTCGCGCACGCGGCCGCCGTCGCGAACGAGCTCGAGCGCGCCAGGGCCCGGATCGCGGAACGCGCCGGCGGGGAGGCCGCGGTCTCTGCAGTTCGCCTCGGCGCCCCCCGGTCGCTGGCGCCGCTCCTCCCTCCCCTCCTCGCGCTCCTCCGTCACGAGGCGCCGTCGGCGCGCGTCCTGGTGCGCGAGCTCGACGAGGACCACGCCGTCGCCGCGCTCGAGCACGAAGAGGCGACGCTCTGCCTGACCACGGCGGCACCGCTCGCCGCCGCGCGCCTCGACGGCGTCCACGTCGCGAGCGACCCGTTCGTGCTCGTCGCCCCCGAGCTCGCCGATGCAGCCTCGGCGACGACCGATCTCGACTCGCTCGCCTGGCTGCCGCTCGCCGCTCCGGCCAGCGGCAGCGCCGCGCGGCCCGTCGACGACCTGTTCGCGCGCGCCCGCCTGCACCCGTCCTTCGTGTTGCGCAGCGACGACGCTGCAGCGCTGAACGCGGTCGCCCGCGAGAAGGTGGCCGCGGCCGTGCTGCCGCGTCTGCTCGTCGACGGCGACCTCCTGCCGCATGCCCTTCCGCTCGACCGCCTGCTCGAGCCGCGCGAGATCAGCATCGCGTGGCCGGCGGGTCGCGACGTCGCACCGTCCGCCCGGCTCGTGGTGAACGCCGCTACGCGCGTCGGCGCGCGTCGATCTCGCTCGTAGCGGCGAGCGCCGCCGCGACGCGGCTCGCCTGCCGCACCACTGCGGGCACGAACTCGCCGATCTCGGCAGATCCTCCGTGCTCGCGATGCCATGTGAGCGCGAGACGGCGCGGCGGCAACGCGTCGGCCTGGTCGAGCGGCAGCACGATCACGCCCGGCGACGAGACGGCCGCGAGGCGTGGCAGCACCGCGCAACCGACCGAGGCGGCGACCAGCGCGTGCACCGTCGCGTTGTTGTCGGAGCGGAATCGAATCGCCGGTGAGATCCCGCGCGCCGCGAGCTCGCTCTCCACCCGCGTGCGCGCCGGCCCCTGCGCGACGAGACCGCTGCGCGCGACCTCCTCCAGCGTCAGCGGCCGCCGTCGCCGCGCGAGGAGGGAGCTCGACGGGACGAGGGCGACGTACTGATCGTCGAGCAGGTCCGCGTGGGCAAGCGCAGGCTCCTCGATCGGGTGCTGCGTCAGGGCGACGTCGACGTCGCGGTCGCGGACGAGCGCCTGCATGGCGCTGCCGGTCTCCCGCTCGACGAACACCGTCGAGCCCGCGGCCGCCCGGAACCGCGGGAGAACGGGCGTGACGAGCAGCGCCGCCAGGTTCTGGTACGAGCCGACGCGGAAGACGGAGTCGCGCTCGTTCGCGATCGACGCGACGTCGGTCTGCGCAACGCGCACGCGCGCGAGGATCGCGGACGCGTGCTCGAGCAGCGCCTCGCCCGCGGGCGTGAGCACGGAGAGGCGCGAGCCGCGCGTCCGCTGGACGAGCGTGGCGCCCACGACGCGCTCGAGCGCCAGGATCTGGTGGCTGATCGCGGACTGCACGTAGCCGAGCCGCTGAGCGGCGCCGCGGAACGATCCTTCCCGCGCGACCGCTTCGAGCGCCGCCAGATGACGGATCTCGAGGCCGATCCAGCTCGCGTCGCCGCTCGTGCTCATCCTCGCAAGCTTTGACGAGCGGCGATGCACGCGGTTGAGCGGCAATCGCGATCGTTCATACGTGAATCGACGGGAGGAGGCGCGCCTGCACCTCCTCCCGTCGTCTCGCTCAGCCGACGGAGAGCGCGTTCAGGTACGGCCCACCGAAGTAGGCGCTGTAGATCCAGTTCTTCGTCCGTGAGGAGACGAAGTACGTGTTCGTCGGCAGCACGTACGGCACGATCGGGGCGTACTTGACGATCAGGTCGTGATCGAGCTTCGCGTACGCGGCCGCCCGCGCCGCTCCCGACAGCGACGCCGCACGGTCGAGCCCCTTGTTGAAGGCGGCGTTGTTGAAGTACGAGTAGTCGTTGTTGTTCGCGGCCTGGATCTTGCGACCGTCGAACAGCACGTTCATGTAGTCGAACGGATCGAAGTAATCGGCGCACCAACCACCGTTGGTGGTCAGGTTGTACGACGTGCCCCTGGTCTGGATCACCTGGTAGTAGTTGGTCGCCGGCGTCGGAACGTCGTTCACCTTGAAGCCGATCTGCTTCAGGTTGAACTCGGCGACCTGCGCGCGGTTGATCGCCGACGGGGTCGTCGTGTGGATGACGTTGAGGGTCGGAGCCGACGCGATCGCGCTGCCCCCGACCTTCTTCGCCGTCGCGACGTCCGCGCCCGAGAGCGGGTACGCGTTGAACGGCTTGTACCCCGGGATCCCGGGCACCAGCAGCTGCGCGGTGCGCTTGCCGGCGTACTTGCCCAGCAGGCGGACCTGAGCGGGCCGGTCGATCCCGTAGTTGACGGCCCGGCGTAGGTTGACGTTGTCGAACGGTGCGCGCGCCGTGTTCATGCTCATGTACGACACGCACGACGTCGACCCGACGAAGAAGCGGCCCCTGTTGACCCCGTACTGCGCGCCGAGCTGAGCATTCGCGTTCGGCGGCGTGAACTCGAGATCGAGGTCGACCTGCCCGGCCTTCGTCTGCAGCAGCGACTGATCCTGGTTCACGTTGGGCGTGAAGACGATCTGATCCGGGTTCGCCGGGCGGTCGCCCTTGTAGTACGGGTTCCGCTTCAGCACGGTCGAGCGGCCCGGGTCACGCGAGGCGATGTAGTACGGCCCGGCCGCCGGGTAGACGTTGAGGCCGGTCGACGAGTACGGCGTCGACGGCTTCACCGCCGTGAACCACTGCATCGAGAGAATCGACACGAAGGTGGCGTTCGGCTGGGTGAGCCGGAACGAGATCGTGTTCCCGCGCGCCTTGATGCCGGAGATGTGCTGCGTCTTGCCGTCGAGGAACTCCTTCCCGCCGACGACGATGTCCTGCAGCGCGAGGTTGACTCCGAGCGGCGAGCCCATCTTGGGGCTCAGGATCCGCTCCCATGACCGCTGGTACGCGGCGGCGGTGACGGGCGAGCCGTCGGAGAAGCGGAGGCCTGCCCGGATGTGGAACGTGTAGGTCTTCCCGTCCTTCGACACCGTCGGGAACGCCGTCGCCGCGATCGGGACGAGCTGCGCCCCGGCGGCGCCGGCCTTCTCCTGGAAGCCGACGAGCGGCATCGACGTCGTGTAGATCATCTCCCAGTCGTCGGTACGGTAGGCGAGCTGCGGATCGACGAAGTCGAAGTCCGCGTCGTGCATGTTGACGCGGAGGGTGCCGCCCTTCAGAGCCTCCGCCGACCCGCTCTTCTTCACCTGCGACCCGGCTGCACCGACCGAGATCGCGGCAGCGAGCAGCCCCACCCCCACGACGAGCAGGAACGGGGTGAGCAAGTGCCTCCTGCGCATGGTGCTCCTTCCTCAGCCTCGAGTAAACGAATTGCCGAGCGAGAGAGACGAGCCGGGGAGCCGGAAGTTCACGACCGATCGACGCCCTGCATCGGACGTCGCGAGCCACAGATACGTGGGGGTTGAGGTGGGGCAGCCGAGGAGGAAGAGGAAAGGTCCCGGCAACCCCACCCCGGGGTCCCGTCAAGCGGCCTCCAGCGTCACTCATGCTCGGTGCGCGAGCAACGCGTACTTTCGATCGCACGATGCGCGTGTCAGATTCGCCCCCACCTGCACGCGAGACTGCAAGATGAGCCGATGCTCCTGCCGAGACCGCGCATCCGCCGCCTGACGCAGCTCTACGTGGGGCTCGTCCTCTACGGGACGAGCAGCGGGATGATGCTCGCGGCCGGGCTCGGCGTCGACCCGTGGGACGTCTTCCACCAGGGCCTCTCGCGGCGCGTCGGTCTCAGCGTCGGCACGTGGGTCATCCTCGTCGGCGCCGCCGTGCTCGCGCTCTGGCTACCGCTGCGACAGCGGCCCGGCTTCGGCACGCTCAGCAACGTGATCGTCGTGGGGGTCGGCGTCGACGCGTTCCTGGCGGTCGTCGACCAGCCGCACTCGCTCGTCGCGCGTATCGCGCTGCTCGCGTGCGGCGTGCTCCTGAACGGGGTCGCGACCGGCTGCTACATCGGCGCCGGGCTGGGGCCCGGGCCGCGAGACGGGCTGATGATAGGCCTCGCCGCACGAGGCCACTCGATCCGCGCAGCACGAACGGGCATCGAGGTGACCGTGCTCGTCGTCGGCTTCCTGCTCGGCGGGACCGTGGGCGTCGGCACCCTCGTCTACGCGCTCGCGATCGGGCCGCTCGCCCACGTGTTCGTCCCGGCGCTCTCGATCGACGGCCGCGTCCGCGCGGCGGGAATCTCACGTCCGTCCCCTGCCGTCCGTTGAATGGAGGAGATGGCCACCACCGTCGTCGACACGCCGATCGGGCCGCTGGGCCTCGTCGCCTCCGAGCAGGGTCTTCGCGGCGTCCGCTTCCATGCGCGTCGCTTCCGCACGGAGGGCGCCTCGCCGGTGCTGGACGCCGCCGTCGCACAGCTGGGCGCGTACTTCGCGGGCGACCTGACGACCTTTCACCTGCCGCTCGACCTCGAGGGCACCGAGTTCCAGCGGCAGTGCTGGCTCGCGCTCGCGACGATCCCGTACGGGCAGACGGTGAGCTACGGCGAGCAGGCGCGACGGCTCGGCCTCGGCCCCGCCGCGGCGCGCGCGGTCGGCGCCGCGAACGGGCAGAACCCGCTGCCCGTGATCCTCCCCTGCCACCGCGTGATCGGCTCGGACGGCTCGCTGACGGGCTTCGGCGGCGGCTTGCACGTGAAGCGGTTCCTGCTCGAGCACGAGGGCGCGCTCCTCCCGCTCGGATGACGCTTCGCGTCTACCTCGCAGGCCCGCCGTACGCCGACGAGTACCGGGCGCGCGCGGCCGCGCTCCTTGCCGAGGCGGGCTGCGAGCCGGTCGACCCCATGCGCCGCGACTTCCGCGGCGCGACGCAGGGGCACGAGGCGGAGATCGTCGAGGGTGACCTGGCGGACATCGACTCGTGCGCAGCCGTGCTCGCGTCCTTCACGGCACCCGACGAGGGCACGGCGATGGAGTGCTGGTACGC
>DASUAX010000015.1:0-37994 GCA_035763525.1 Gaiellaceae bacterium | reverse complement strand
GCGGTGGGAATCGTGCTGCCGCTGCTGCTCGGCGCGGTCTCGCTGCGCGTCGGCGGGATCGCGTTCGCGATGGTGACGCTCGCGTTCGCGCAGGCGGGCTCGATCCTCGCGTTCAAGAACCCCTGGGGCTGGACCGGGGGCGAGGAGGGCTTCGGCACCGACTACACGAAGCTGCCCGAGGCGTTCGTCGGGATCCTCAACACGAGGAACCTCTACTGGTTGGCGCTCGGCTACGCGGCGGCCGTGTTCGCGATCGTCCGCTGGGCGGTCGCCTCGTCTCCGGGCCGCGTCTGGCAGGCGATTCGCGAGAACGAGCTGCGCGTGCAGGTGCTCGGGCTGCGCCCGTACGGGTACAAGCTGCTCGTCTTCGTGCTCGCGTCGTTCCTCGCGACCGCGGGCGGCGTCGTCTACCTGCTGCTCCAGACCGGCCCGACGACCGAGGTGACGACGGCGAACTTCACGCTGACCCTCCTCGTCATGGTCGTCGTCGGCGGCACGGGCACCCGCTGGGGCGCGTTCGTCGGCGGCGTCCTCTACACGTGGGCGAACCAGCGGCTCGGCGACGCCTCCGGCTCGCACGCGGTCGAGTCGCTGCCGTCGGTGCTGCGCACGCCGCTGCAGCAGCCGCTGTTCGTCCTCGGCGTGATCTTCATACTCGTCGTCTTCTTCGCGCCGGGCGGGCTCGCACGCCTCGGGCGGATCGGGAAGGCGCTCCGGTCATGAGGATCGCGTGGGAAGAGCGTGGCAGCGGGCACCCGCTGCTCCTGATCCAGGGCCTCGGCTACGCGCGCTGGAGCTGGGAGCCGGTCGTCCCGGGGCTTGCAGAGCGGTACCGGGTGCTCTTCTTCGACAACCGTGGGATCGGCGAGTCGGACAAGCCCGCAGGGCCCTATACGGCGCGGCAGATGGCCGACGACGCCCTGCAGGTGCTCGACGAGGCCGGCGTCCGGCAGGCGCACGTGCTCGGCGCGAGCCTCGGCGGCATGATCGCGCAGGAGCTGGCGGTGCTCGCGCCGGATCGTGTCGCGAAGCTCGTGCTCTGCTGCACGCATCCCGGCGTGCGGCACGGTCTGCCGATGCCGGAGCGGACGGTGCAGCTCTTCCGGGAAGCGGGGACACTCGCCCCCGAGGTCGCGCTGCGGAAGTTCGTCGAGAACGCGCTCGGCGAGCACCCGCCGGCCGGCGTCGCCGAGGAGCTCTACCGGCGCCGGCTCGAGAATCCGCTCGACCCCGCGGGCTGGCAGGCGCAGGCGGCTGCGGGCACGGGCTTCCTCGGCGTCGAGCAGCCGGTCGAGCACGAGACGCTGATCGTCACCGGCACCGCCGACAACGTCGTCGAGCCGCGCAACTCCGACGTGCTCGCGGAGCGCATTCCCGGCGCGCGCGTCGAGAAGCTCGAAGGGCTCGGCCACCTGTTCTTCTGGGAGGACGCGCCGCGCTTCGTCAGGATCGTCCGGGAGTTCCTCGATGTCTGACCTGCACACGATCGACCGCTGGATCCGCGACCGCGCGACGCGCACGCCCGACCGGGTGGCGATCGACTACCAGGGTCGCGAGGTGAGCTACGCCGAGCTGGACGCGCGCTCCGACGCGCTCGCCGGCGGCCTCGCCCACGGCGAGGTCGTCTCGACGCTCACCGGCAACTCGCCCGAGCACGTCGCGCTGATGTTCGCGTGCGCGAAGGCGGGTGCGATCCTGCACCCCGTCTCGTGGCGCCTCGCGCCGGCGGAGGTCGCCTTCCAGCTCGACGACGCAGGCTCCGCCGTGCTGTGGGTGGAGGAGGAGCATGCTGAGCTCGCCTCGAAAGCTCTCGAGCTCGCAAGCGTCTCGCCCCGCGAACTGGTGTCCGACACCTTGAAGGTGTCAGACACCCGGCCGAGCGACGCCGACGGCCTGCTCCTGATCTACACGAGCGGCACGACCGGCAGGCCGAAGGGCGCGCTGCTCACGCAGGCGAACTGCTACTGGACGAACCTCTCGTTCGACCTCGCCACCGGTGTCGGCGGCGACGACGTCGTCCTCGCCTGCCTGCCGCAGTTCCACTGCGGGGGCTGGAACGTGCAGCCGCTCCTCGCCTGGTGGAAGGGAGCGAAGGTCGTGCTCGAGCGGCAGTTCGAGGCGGCGAGGGCTCTGCGCCTGATCGAGGAGCAGCACGTGACGACGATGATGGGCGTGCCCGCGAACTACCTCTTCATGGCGCACGAGCCCGGCTTCGCGACCGCCGACCTCTCGTCGCTTCGCTGCTGTGTCGTCGGCGGCGCGCCGATGCCGGTGCCGCTGCTCGAGCTGTGGCGCGAGCGCGGCGTCGAGATCGTGCAGGGCTACGGCCTCACCGAGGCGTCGCCGAACGTCCTCTGCCTCTCGCCCGAGGACGCGATGCGCAAGATCGGGTCGGCCGGCAAGGCGTACCCGTACGTCGAGATCGAGGTCGGCCCGGATGACGAGCTGCTCGTGCGAGGGCCGAACGTCTTCCCCGGCTACTGGCGGAACCCGGAGGCGACCGCGGCAACGCTGGCCGGCGGGTGGCTCCACACCGGCGACGTCGTCGAGATCGACGACGAGGGTTTCGTGACGATCAGGGGCCGCCTCAAGGAGATGTTCATCTCCGGGGGCGAGAACGTCTATCCCGCCGAGATCGAGTCGGTGCTGCACGACCATCCGCGCGTGCAGGACGTCGCCGTCGTCGGGGTGCCGGACGAGACCTGGGGCGAGGTCGGGGTGGCGTTCGTCGTCGCGGGCGGCGAGGTGACCGAGCACGAGCTCGTCGGGTTCTGCCGCGAGCGGCTCGCGCGCTTCAAGGTGCCGAAGAGCGTGCACTTCGTCGACTCGCTCCCGCGCAACTCGCTGGGAAAGATCCAGAAGAGCGAGCTACGCGCGCCCACGGTGGTGACATGAGCGAGGTGATCCTCAACGTCGAGGGCCGCCCGCTCTCGAAGCGTGGGCTCGACACGCGCCGGCGGCTGCTCGACGCAGCCGAGCAGGTGTTCGGGGCGCTCGGCTACCACGACGCCTCGGTCGTGAAGGTCGCGGAGTCCGCAGGCGTCGCGGCCGGCACCTTCTACCTCTACTTCGACTCGAAGAAGGCGATCTTCGACGAGCTCGTGCGCGACCTGAACCGGCGGGTGCGCCACGCGATGAAGGAGGGCTCGTCGCAGGGGAAGACGCGCTACGAGTCGGAGCTCCTCGGCTTCGACGCGTACTTCCGCTTCACCTCGGAGCACCCGGCGCTCTACCGGATCATCCGTCAGGCCGAGTTCGTCTCGCCCGAGATGCTGCGCTACCACTATGACCGGCTCTCGGCCGGGTACATCGAGGCGCTGCGCGACGCGTCGGAGTCCGGGGAGATCGGGAAGCTCGACGCCGAGGTCGCCGCCTGGGCGCTGATGGGCCTCGGCGAGATGATCGGCATGCGCTGGATCCTCTGGGGCGAGCACGCGCCGCTCCCGGGCCGCGTCTGGGACGAGCTCGAGCGGCTGATCCGCTGCATCCTGGAAGCGAGCGAATGAGGCGGGTCGGCCTGGCGGGCACCGCTTCGTACCTGCCGGAGCGGTGGCTGACGGCTGCCGAGGTGGCCGAGCTCTCGGGCATCCCCGAGCGGGTGGTCGTCGAGAAGTTCGGTCTGCGCGGGAAGCACATCGCAGCGCCCGACGAGCACGTGAGCGACCTCTCGGTGCAGGCGGCCGAGCGCCTGCTCGCCGAGACCGGTGTCGAGCCCACGTCGATCGACGTCGTCATGTACTACGGCTCGATGTGGCGCGACTACGCGGTGTGGCAGGTCGCGCCGCACATCGCGTACCGGATCGGCGCCACGAACGCGTTCGCGGTGGAGTACGACAACGTCTCGCACGGCACCGCAATCGCGCTCCGCATCGCGCGCGACCTGCTGCGGGCCGAGGAGGAGCTCGCCACCATCCTCGTGGTCGCCGCCTGCCGCGAGTCGTACCTGCTCGACTACGCGAACGAGCGCTCGCGCTTCATGTTCAACTTCGGGGACGGCGCCGTCGCCGGCCTCCTCGTCGGCGACTCGGCCCGCAACGAGGTGCTCGGCGCCCACGCGATCACGAACGGCGCGTACTCGCTGCAGGTCAAGGTCCCCGGCGGCGGCTCCGTCGACCCGGAGGGTTACCGCTTCCTCGACGTGCAGGACCCGGCCGAGATGAAGGGCGGGCTCGACCAGGAGTCGCTGCCGAACTTCCTCGCCGCCGCTCGCGGCGCCGCCGAGCGCTCGGGGCTCTCACTGGCCGAGATCGACTTCGTGTGCCCCTTGCACACGAAGCGCTCGATGTTCCTCGCGTTGCTGGGCGAGCTCGGGATGCGCGAAGATCAGGCGGTGTATCTCGACGACACCGGGCACATGAGCGGAGTCGACCCGCTGCTCGGCCTCGACCGCGCCGTCCGCGACGGGCGGGTGCGCGACGGCGACCATGTCCTGCTCCTCTCGGCAGGCACCGGCTACACCTGGGCCGCCACCGTCGTCCGCTGGGGCGAGGCATGAAGGTCGGCGACGTCTACGGCCCGTCGAGCTGGATCGACGTCCCTCAGTCGAGGATCGACGCGTTCGCCGACGCCACCGACGACCACCAGTGGATCCACGTCGACCCCGATCAGGCGAAGGACGGCCCGTTCGGCACGACGATCGCGCACGGCTACCTGACGCTCTCGCTGCTGCCCGCCGCCTCGTACGAGGTCGTGCCGCGGCAGGGCGGCAGCATGTCGATCAACTACGGCCTGAACAGGGTGCGCTTCCCGGCGCCCGTGCCGGTGGGCTCGCGCGTGCGCGCGACGTTCGAGGTGGTCGGGCTCGACGAGCAGGAGTGGGGCGGGCAGGCGACGATGCAGGCAACGATCGAGCGCGAGGGCGCCGACAAGCCGGTCTGCGTCGCCGAGCTCGTCTTCCGGTACTACCGCTGAGGGTCGCGCTCGTCACCGGCGCGCGCGGCGGCATCGGCGGCGCGATCGTCGCACGTCTCGAGGCTGACGGCTGGACGGTGCACGGGGTGGACCTCGATGACGGCGACCTGACGACGCCCGCAGGGAACCGCGCGGTCGTCGACGCGGCGCTCGCCGAGCACGGCCGGCTCGACGCGATCGTCCCGAACGCGGGCTTCCAGCACGTCGCTCCGGTGCGCGACTTCCCCGAGGAACGCTGGGACGCGCTGATCGCCCTTCTCCTCACGTCGCCGTTCCTGCTCGCCAAGTACGCGTGGGACGGGCTCGCGGCATCGGGCGACGGGCGGATCTGCGTGGTCGCCTCGGCGCACGCGCTCGCGGCGTCGCCGTTCAAGGCCGGTTACGTCGCGGCGAAGCACGGCGTGCTCGGCCTGGTGAAGACGCTCGCGCTCGAAGGCGCTGCCGCCGGCATCTGCGCGACGGCCGTGTGCCCAGGGTTCGTGCGCACGCCGCTCGCCGAGCGCCAGGTCGCGGACCGCGGCCTCGACGCGGTGATCGAGCGGCACGCGGTCAAGCGGCTGCTCGAGCCGGAGGAGGTCGCCGACGTCGTGGCATTCCTGCTCGGTCCCTCCGGGCGCGGTTTCACCGGGGTGCCGGTGCCGATCGATCTAGGCTGGACGGCAGCATGAGTCGCAGGATCGCCATCCTCGGCGCCGGCCGCCTCGGCGAGTCGATGCTGCGCGGGCTCCTCTCGACGGGGTGGCGGGAGCCGAGCGAGGTCGTCGTCACGAGCCGGCGTGCGGAGCGCCGGGACGCCCTCGCCGCGCTCTACGGCGTCGAAGCGACCGCCGACAACGCGGCCGCGATCCGCGACGCCCGCCTCGTCGTGCTCTCGGTCAAGCCGCAGGACACGGCCGCGGTCCTGGGCGAGATCGCGTCCGCCGTCTCCTCCGACCAGACGCTGCTCTCGGTGGCGGCCGGCGTGACGACGGCGGCGATCGAGTCACGCCTGCCCGAGGGCGCGAGGGTCGTGCGCGCCATGCCGAACGCGCCCGCCCTCGTCCACGAGGGAATCGCCGGGCTCTGCGGCGGCGAGCACGCGCGCGACGAGGACCTGGAGGTGGCGACGAGCGCCCTCGGTCATCTCGGCGCCGTGGTGCGCGTGGCCGAGGACGACATGGACGCGGTCACGGCACTCTCGGGCTCCGGCCCTGCCTACTTCGCGCTGCTGACCGAGGCCATGATCGAGGCGGGGCTCCTGCTCGGCCTCTCGCGCGACGTCTCGACGCGGCTCGTCGTGCAGACGATGTTCGGCAGCGCGCGACTCATGCGAGACGAGCAGATGCACCCGGTCGAGCTCCGCGAGGCGGTGACCTCGCCCGGCGGCACGACCACGCGCGCGATTCGCGAGCTCGAGCGCTCGGGCGTGCGTGCCGCGTTCCTGAACGCGATCAACGCCGCGACCGAGCGCTCGCGCGAGCTCGCGGAACGGCTACCGCGAGCCGAGTAGGCGTCAGCCGGCGGTCTGCGCGGCCGGTGCCTCTTCGACTGCCGTCGACCCGCTGCGCGCGACGAGCATCGCCGAGGCCGCGCCGACCAGATAGCCGATCACGATCGCCGCGATCGAGCCCGCGGTGCCCGGCTTCTGCGTCATGTTCCAGACGATCGCGAACACGACACAGAGGTTCGAGAATTCCGTCACCCACAGCCCGGGGTGCCGCGTCATCCGGCGCGCCTCGTCGCCGAGCGGCCCGGGCCCGTTCGCGTGCAGCGCGCGCTCGAGCATCTTCCCGGTGCGGCCGCCGACGAGCGGCCCCTGGAGCGAGACCAGAGCGAGCCCGCAGATCGAGACGACGATCCACCCGGTGCTCCACGTCCACACGTCGGACGTCATGTACGCGCCGGTGCCGAAGAGGCCGAGGATCGCAACCGGGAACGCGCGCTCCGTCTTGCCCGCGAGCATGCCGAACGGCACGGCCTCCTCGAGCGTCGTCGCCGCCTTCAGCCGGAAGAGGCAGACCGAGAGGACGGCGCCGGCTCCGACCCCGACGAACAGCGACAGCAGGTGCACGAACAGGACGACGTGGTAGGTGTCCATGAGACCTCCGTTAAGGCGCGGGACCGGTTGCGATCGACGCTACGAGATCGGCCGCGCCGGCTCAAGGTCGAATTTCGTCAGTCCTGCCCGTCGTCGCGCTCGCACCAAGTGGGACAGGATCCGGCCCGTATCATTATGGGATCCCAAATCGGACGATCCGAGGGATTTTTGCCGCTTGACAGGCGGATTCCTCCACATCTAGGATCCCGAGCTTCCGGCCAACGGCGGAGGGAGCTTGACGTGAACATCGACTCTCGGATCCAGGAACAGGCGGCGCGGCTCGAGGCGGAATGGGCCGCAGACGAGCGGTGGGCCGGTGTCACGCGCACCTATACGGCGGAGGAGGTCGTGCGGCTGCGCGGCTCGGTCGTGCCTGAGTGCACGCTCGCGCGCCTCGGCGCCGAGCGGCTCTGGCGGCTGCTGACGGACGGCGGGTACGTGAACGCGCTCGGCGCCCTGACCGGCGGCCAGGCCGTGCAGATGGTGAAGGCCGGCCTGCGGGCGATCTACCTGTCGGGCTGGCAGGTCGCCGCCGACGCCAACCTGGCGGGCGCCACGTACCCCGACCAGAGCCTCTACCCCGCGAACTCGGTGCCGCAGGTGGTGCGCCGGCTCTCGAACGCGCTCCTGCGTGCCGACCAGGTCGACTGGGCGGAAGGGAGGAACGGCACCGACTGGCTCACGCCGATCGTCGCCGACGCGGAGGCCGGGTTCGGCGGCGCCCTGAACGCGTTCGAGCTGATGCGGGCGATGATCGAGGCGGGCGCGGCCGGCGTGCACTTCGAGGATCAGCTCGCGGCCGAGAAGAAGTGCGGTCACCTCGGCGGCAAGGTGCTGGTGCCGACGGCGCAGTTCGTCCGGACGCTCGTCGCGGCCCGCCTCGCGGCCGACGTGCTCGGCGTGCCGACGGTGCTCGTGGCCCGCACCGACGCGCTGAGCGCGACGCTCCTGACGAGCGACGTCGACGAGCACGACCAGCGGTTCGTCACCGGCGAGCGGACGAGCGAGGGCTTCTACCGCGTCACGGACGGGCTCGACGCGGCGATCGCGCGCTCGCTCGCCTACGCGCCGTACGCCGACGTGCTCTGGTTCGAGACCTCGACGCCCGACCTCGGAGAGGCGCGGGAGTTCGCGCAGGCGATCCACGAGCGGCATCCGGGGAAGCTCCTCGCCTACAACTGCTCGCCCTCCTTCAACTGGCGCAAGGCGCTCGTCGACGAGGAGATCGCGAGCTTCCAGGAGCGGCTCGGCGAGTGGGGCTACCGCTTCCAGTTCATCACGCTCGCCGGCTTCCACTCGCTGAACGCGGGCATGTTCGAGCTCGCGCGCGGCTACCGCGACCGCGGCATGAGCGCCTACGTCGAGTTGCAGCAGCGGGAATTCGCCCTCGAGGCCGACGGATATACCGCCACGAAGCACCAGCGCGAGGTCGGTGCGGGATACTTCGACCAGGTGATGCAGGCGGTGACAGGCGGACAGAGCTCCACGCTCGCCCTCCAGGGCTCCACGGAGGAAGCGCAATTCGCGTAGGGCACGATCCTCTTGCGCGCGAGGCGCTCGACTTCGTCGACCGGCTGCATCGCGAGCTGAACCCGGAGCGGGAGCGGCTGCTCGGGGCTCGTCGGGAGCGGCAGGCGCACGAGCCTCGGTTCGTGCGTGCGCCGGAGGACTTCACGGTCGCGCCGGCGCCCGCCGATCTGCAGGACCGTCGCGTCGAGATCACGGGACCGGTCGACCGCAAGATGATGATCAACGCGCTCAACTCGGGCGCGAAGGTGTTCATGGCGGACTTCGAGGACGCCAACTCGCCGACGTGGGAGAACGTTCGCGAGGGGCAGCGCAACGTCTACGACGCGGTTCGCCGGCAGATCGAGCTCGACACCGGCGAGAAGAGCTACCGTCTGGACGCCGAGATCGCGACGCTCCTGATCCGCAACCGCGGCTGGCACATGGTCGAGCGCCACCACGAGGTCGACGGCGCGCCGGTGTCCGCGTCGCTCTTCGATTTCGGGCTCACCGTCTTCAACAACGCCGAGGAGCAGCTCGCGCGTGGGACGGGGCCGTACTTCTACCTGCCGAAGCTCGAGTCGCACGAGGAGGCGCGGCTGTGGGCGCGGGCGTTCCGGCTCGCCGAGGACGACCTCGGCCTCCCCCGGGGCTCGATCAAGTGCACGGTGCTGATCGAGACGATCCTCGCCGCCTACGAGATGGACGCGATCCTCTACGAGCTGCGCGAGCACTCGTGCGCGTTGAACGCAGGTCGCTGGGACTACATCTTCAGCTGCATCAAGAAGCTCGGCGCGGTGTTGCCCGACCGCGCGCAGGTGACGATGACGGTGCCGTTCATGCGCGCCTACACGGAGCTGCTCGTGAAGACGTGCCACGATCGCGAGGCGCACGCGATCGGCGGCATGGCCGCGTTCATCCCCTCGCGCCGCGATCCCGAGGTGAACGCCGTCGCGCTCGCGAAGGTGAGCGAGGACAAGCAGCGGGAGGCGGGCGACGGCTTCGACGGCACCTGGGTCGCGCACCCCGACCTGGTCCCGACCGCGACGGCCGAGTTCGACGCCGTCCTCGGCGATCGCCCGAACCAGGTCGAGCGGAAGCGTCCGGAGGTCGCGGTGACGGAGGAGGAGCTGCGCGACTTCACCGTGCCGGGCGGCGTGGTCACCGACGACGGCCTGCGCGTGAACGTGAGTGTCGGCGTCCGGTACGTGGACGCCTGGCTGCAAGGGAACGGCGCCGCGGCGATCGACAACCTGATGGAGGACGCGGCGACTGCCGAGATCTCGCGCTCGCAGGTGTGGTCGTGGGTGCAGGCGGGCCGCTTCGACGAGGCGCGCGTGCGAGAGGAGGTCGCGAAGATCGACGCCTCGGACGCGGCGAAGGAGGTCTTCGCCGACGTCGCGCTCTCGGTGCCGCTGAAGGACTTTCTCACGCTCGAGGCCTACGCTCGGCTCCCATGAGCGTCGGCTCGACGGAGCGCATCGAGGAGCGGAGTGGGCGGCAGGCACGCCGCCGGAGCGGAAGTTGACGCTCGAGTCGACGAAGGCCGACGACATCGCGGGGCTGATCGAGGAGGCGATCGTGTCCGGCGAGCTCGCGCCGGGATCGGTGCTGCGACAGGAGCAGCTCTCGGAGCGATTCGGCGTCTCGCGGACGCCCGTGCGGGAGGCGCTCCGGCGGCTCGCTGCGCTCGGGCTCGTCTCGTTCGAGCCGAACCGGGGCGTGCGGGTGCGCACGCTGTCGCGCGACGACCTGCGCGAGGCGTTCCTGGTGCGGGCGGAGCTGGAGGCGCTCGTGACCGAGGAGGCGGCGCGCCGGCTGACACCGGACGCGCTCGAGGAGCTCGAGGAGTGCGAGAAGCGGTTCGCGCGGCTGACGCGCGAGGTTCGTTCCCAGGAGCCGGGCGGCAATCGCCGCTCGCTGATGGGGGACTGGATGCGCGCGAACCACGCGTTCCACGACGTCCTGTACCAGGTCGCGGCGATGCCCTACGTCGAGTCGGTCGCGAAGGCGGCGCGGCGAACCTTCTCCGGGCCGACCGTGTGGGCGCCGGTCGACGACGAGCTCGAGCTGCTCTACGAGCGCAACCAGGCGGAGCATCGCGCGATCCGCCAGGCGCTCGCCGCCGGCTCGATCGCCGGTGCGCGCGAGCTCGCGCACGAGCACGTCATGCACAGCTTCGAGCTGCTGACGACGATCCTCGCGCACGTCGGCGCCGACTGGGCGACAAGCAGGTAGGCCCTAGCGAGGCCGGATCGTCAGGCTGTCGACGAGACGTTCCGTGGCGGCCCTCGTCGCAGGCCCGACGCGTCCGATGGGGTAGACGATGAAGCCGATGTAGCGTCCCTGCTGCCTGACGTATCGCAAGTAGGCCGGCGCCGTCGGCGCCTCGCAGCACGGCTCGAGCCGTCGCAGGTGCGTCCAGTCGACGGCGAAGTGGCGGGGCCGCCGCAGATTGCCGACCGGCCGGTCTTCGCGCATCTGGACTTCGAGCACGAACACGAGGACGTCGCCGGGGTGCCGGGGGAGCGCGAAACCGCGGTGTCCCTCGAACGGGCGGAGCGGGGCCGAGGAAACCGCGATCAGCCGTTCCGGATCGCAGGACGGCGTGGGTGCGGCAGCACCGTGCCAGCCCGGCGGCACGCGGACAGAGACACCGGCGAACGACACGACGCTCCCGCCCGCGGCGGTCGAGCCGGCGGGAACGGCTGCCGCGCTCGCGAGCGCTGCCGCTACGACCAGGGAACGGATCACTCCCGAGATACGAGCCGTGAACCTGGCCGGGTCCCGCGCGATTTTCGGCGGCTGATCAGCGCGAGCGCTCGAGCAGCACCGCCACGAGCTCTCCTGCCGAGCGCACGTGCGCGGCCATCTCCTCCCGCGCCGCGGGCGGGTCGCGCCGCTCGAGCGCTGCGAGGATCCGGTTGTGCTGCTCGACGTTCTCGCCGAGCAGGTGCGAGCTGCGGCTGAGCGCCGTCCAGGTCAGGTGGCGCGGGAAGCTGCGGTGCAGGTGCGAGATGGCCGCGAGCAGCTGCCGGTTGCCGGAGGCGTTCTGGATCACCTCGTGGAAGAGGTTGTTCGCGCGCTCCCAGTCGTTTTCGGCCGACCAGGGCTCGGGCGGCTCGCCCGAGCGGCGACGTTCGATCTCGGTCTGGATCGAGCCGCGGAACAGCTCCTGCGCCTCGTGCAGGCGGCCGAGCTCCTCGTCGGTGACGTGCGCGGCGGCGAGCTCGGCCGCGAGGCCCTCGAGCTCGGCGCGGACGAGGTACGCCTCGCGCACCTCGCGCGGCGTCGTCCCGCGAACGACCGCACCGCGGTGTGGCTCGAGCACGACCACGCCGGTCGACTGGAGCTTGCGGAGCGCTTCGCGGACCGGCGTCCGGCTGACGCCGAACTCGGCGGCGAGGCTCGCCTGGCGAAGCCGTGAGTGCGACGGGATCTCACCGCTCAGGATCCGCGCCTGGATCGCCGCCGCAAGCCGGTCGACGAGGTCGTCTGTGCCGACCGTGCTCAATCCCGCTCCCGGCGGCGGCAAAGCCGCCGCCTCCGCTCTTTGCTGAGCTCCGTCAAGCCTGCGCTCACCGCAGAACGAGACTGTCGCGCACGAGCCGGACGGAGACGAGCAGCAGGAAGCATGCGAAGACGATCCGCAGGACGTGGCCGGGGAGGGCGAGGGCGAGCAGTGCCCCGAGGATGCCGCCGACCGCGCCGAGGGCGCCGAAGCGGAGCGCGAGCCCGAGGTCGCCGACGCCGCGCCGCCGCAGGACGAGGCTGCCGACGATCGCCGTCGGCAAGACCACGAGGAGCGAGGTCGCCTCGGCCGAGTGCTGCGACATGCCGGCGGCGAGCGTCAGGAACGGCACCATCAGCGTCCCGCCGCCCACGCCGAGCAGACCGGATGCCGCGCCGGTGACGACGCCGAACGCAACGAGCGCGGCGACGAACGCGATCCCCGTCATCCGCGCACCAGCATCAGGACGGCGACGGCTGCGAGGAAGAGCCCGAAGACGATCTTGAGCGGCCGCTCCTCGATCCGCGAGAGCGCCCCGGCGCCGATGCGCGCACCGGCGATCGAGCCGGCGGCGAGCGCCAGCGCCGGCCCGGCGTGCACCTCGCCGGCGGCGCCGTACGTGATCACGCTGGCGCAGCTGATCGGGATGATCGCCCCGAGCGAGGTCGCGTGCGCGTCGCGCTGCGCGTAGGCCGCCCAGATGACGAGCAGTGGGACCATCACGATCCCGCCGCCGACCCCGAGCAGCCCGGACAGGATCCCGCCGGCGACGCCGATCGCAACGAACCGGGGCTCGAGGCCGAGCACGGTGCGGGTGCGCGCGGGCGGCGGTTCGGACGTGGGCGCGGTCGCCCTCACGGTCGAGGAGCGTACTCGTTTCGTATCCAGTTGACAACCGATGGGATACAAACTAGTGTCGCGGGTCTCACGTATCCCGGTGGACAACCCACTCCTGCAGGGGGACGCGCATGAAGGTCTCACTCGGCCGGTTCGCAACGTTCTCGCTCGTCGTGCTGTGCGTCGCGGCGGCGGGAGCAGCGGTCGCGGCCGCGCACACGTCACGGTCGGCGGCCGACATCCGAAACGGCGGCACGCTGACGATCGGGTTGGCGGAGGAGCCCGACGCCCTCGACCCGACGCTCGCCCGCACCTTCGTCGGGCGCATCGTCTTCCTCTCGATGTGCGAGAAGCTCTACGACCTCGACTCGCACCTGAACATCGTCCCGCAGCTCGCGACGGCGCTGCCGCAGGTGTCGGCGGACAAGCTCACGTACACGATCAAGCTGCGCAAGGGCGTCAAGTTCAACGACGGCACCGCATTCAACGCGGCCGCCGTGAAGCAGACGCTCGAGCGCGACCTGACGCTCAAGGGCTCCGTTCGCGCCAGCGAGATCTCGCCGATCAAGACGGTCGACGCACCGAACGCGACGACGGTCGTGCTGCACCTGTCGTCCCCGTACTCGCCGCTGACGGCGCAACTCGCCGACCGCGCGGGGATGATCCTCTCTCCGAAGGCGCTCAACTCGGGGGGTACGTTTGCGCAGAGCCCTGTCTGCGTCGGTCCGTTCATGTTCAAGGACCGCGTCGCCGGCGACCACATCACCGTCGTGAAGTCGCCCTACTACTACAACAAGGCGAAGGTGCACCTCGCGTCGATCGTCTACAAGATCATGACCGATCCGAGCTCGCGCACCCAGGCGCTTCGCGCGGGCGACATCCAGGTCGAGGACCGCATCCAGTCGACCGACGTCCCGACGCTCCAGAAGGACAAGAGCGTGAGCGTTCCCAAGGCCGTCACGATCGGCTACCAGGGTCTGACGATCAACATCGGGAACAAGAACGGCCTGTTGAAGCCGTACTCGAACGTCGGGACGGACATCGCGAAGTCGCAGTTCATCCGTTCCGCGTTCGACGCGGCGCTCGACCGCACGACGATCAACAAGGTCGTCTTCGGCGGCCTCAACCAGCCCGACTGCTACCCGATCGCACCGGTCAGCCCGTGGTACAAGCCGACGACGAAGGGGCTCGCCTGCAACCTGCACGCGAACGTGGACCTCGCGAAGAAGCTCGTCAAGGCGTCGGGCATCTCGTCGCCGACGGTCAGCCTGATGCTCGGCGGCACCGACCCCGTGAACGCCCGGCTCGGCCAGGTGATCCAGTCGATGGAGGCTGCCGTGGGGATCAAGGTGTCGGTGAGCCCGACCGAGTTCACGACGGCGCTGAACCGCGCCGACGCCGGCAACTTCGACGCATTCGCGGTCGGCTGGTCGGGCCGCGTCGACCCGGACGGCAACATCTACGGATTCGTCGCGACGAAGGGCACCCTGAACGACTCCGGCTACACCGACAGCAAGCTCGACTACATCCTGAACGGCGCGCGCAAGTCGATCTCGACGAAGTCGCGTGACACGCTCTACCGGGCGGCCATGCAGATCATCCACCGGCAGCGGCCGCTGATCTACCTGTACCACCCGGTCAACTACTACGGCGTCTCGAAGAAGGTCGCCGGCGTCCAGATCTACGGCGACGGCCTGATCCGCGCCGCGTTCGCCGGTTACACCAAGTAGGCAAGGGGGACACGCGAGATCATGGGCGGCTTCCTGCTCCGCAAGGCGGGAGCCGCCCTGATCGTCGTGTTCGTGTCGAGCGTCGTCGTCTTCGCCGGCGTGCGGGCGCTGCCCGGCGATCCGGCGATCGCGCTCGGTGGCGAGAACCGTGACCCGGCGGTGGTGCAGGCGATCCGCCACGCCTACGGCCTCGACCAGCCGTTGCCCGTGCAGTACGTCAAGTGGATCGGGCGCGCGCTGCGCGGCGACCTCGGCCTCGACGCGCGGCAGTTGCCGGTCGCGCACACGATCGTCTCGCGTATCCCGATCACGCTCGAGCTCGCGATCCTCGCCGTGCTGATCGGCTCGCTGATCGGCATCCTCGCAGGCATCGTCGCAGCGGTCCGCCGCGGCAAGATGGCCGACCACGCCGCCACGACGTCCGCGCTCGTCGGGCTGTCGCTGCCGCACTTCTGGCTCGGGCTGATGATGATCGTCCTCTTCGCCGTCGACCTGCACTGGCTGCCGGCGAGCGGGTACGTCTCCTTCCACGCACATCCGCTTGCGAACCTGGAGCACATGCTGATGCCGGCCGTCGTCCTCGGCACGGGCCTTTCGGCGGTGCTGATGCGCCAGACGCGCTCGGCCATGCTGACCTCGATGTCGGCGGACTACGTGCGGACTGCGCGCGCCAAGGGTCTGGCCGAGTGGTCCGTCGTCGGCAAGCACGCGCTCCGCAACTCGCTGATCACCGTCACGACCGTGATCGGGCTCCAGCTCGGAGCGCTCATCTCGGGCGCCGTCATCACCGAGCAGATCTTCGTCATCCCCGGCTTCGGCCGGCTGACGCTCGAGGCGATCAACCAGCGCGACTACACGCTCCTCCAGGGTGTCGTCCTCGTCGCGGCGACGGGCTACGTCGTCGTCAACCTGCTCGTCGACGTCGTCTACTCGGTGCTCAACCCGCGCATCCGGGTGAGCGGGTCGACCACGACATGAGCTACGTCGACACCAGCGCCGCGGTCACGATCAACCCGCGCGCCCGGAGGCGGCGCCTGCTGCGCCGACGCTTCCTGCGTCGCCCGCTCGCGATCATCGGCCTCGTCGTCGCATTGGCGTTCGTGCTCGCCGCGATCCTCGCCCCGTGGATCGCGCCGTATTCGGCCGGCGCCACCGACTTCAACGCGCTGCTCGCGCACTCGTCGGGCAAGCACCTGCTCGGGACCGACGAGCTCGGCCGCGACGTCCTCTCGCGCATCATCTGGGGTGCGCGCGCGTCGATCGAGGCAGGCGTCCTCGCGACGATGCTCGCGATGGCCGTGGCGGTGCCGATCGGGATCGTCGCCGGCTACTACCGCGGCTGGGCCGACGCGGTGATCGCGCGGCTGACCGACGTGCTGCTCGCGTTCCCGTTCCTGATCGTCGCCGTCGGGCTCGCCGCGATCCTCGGGCCGTCGCTGACGAACGCCACGATCGCTCTCGGCATCGGAGCGGCGCCGGCGCTGATCCGCGTCGCCCGTGGCGAGGCGCTCGCGCTCCGCGAGGAGGACTACGTGCGGGCGGCCGTCGCGAACGGCGCGAGCGACGCGCGTATCCTCGCGAGGCACGTGCTCCCCAACATGCTCTCGACGCTGATCGTGCAGGCGACCGTCGCGATCCCGACGGCGATCATCGGCGAGGCGGTGCTGTCGTTCCTCGGTCTCGGCGTGCAGCCGCCGACGCCGTCGTGGGGCGTGATGCTCTCCGACGCGCAGTCGTACCTGTCGCAGGCGCCGCGGCTCGCCGTCTACCCGGGCATTGCGATCTTCCTCTGCTCGCTCTCGTTCAACCTGCTCGGCGACGGCCTGCGCGACATCCTCGACCCACGGACCACACGATGACGCGCGCCGGCGCGAGCCTGCTCGAGGTCGAAGACCTGTCGGTGCGTTTCGACACCGATGACGGGACGGTGCACGCGGTCGACCATCTCTCGCTGGCGCTCGGCGAGAGCGAGGTGCTCGGCGTCGTCGGCGAGTCGGGTTGCGGCAAGAGCGTCAGCTTCATGTCGCTGCTGCGGCTACTCCCGGAGACGGCGACGGTCGAGGGAACGGCGCGCTTCGGAGGCGTCGACCTGCTGCGCGCCCCGGGCTCGCGGTTGCGCGAGATCCGTGGGCGGCAGATCGCGTTCGTCTTCCAGGAGCCGATGACGTCGCTCAACCCCGCGTTCAAGGTCGGTAACCAGATCGCCGAGGTGCTGCGGCGTCACCTCGGCATGTCGCGCGCGGATGCCCGCTCGCGCTCGATCGAGCTGCTGCGGCTCGTGCGCATCCCCTCTCCGGAGCGGCGGGTCGACGAGTACCCGCACCAGCTCTCCGGCGGCATGCGCCAGCGCGTGATGATCGCGATGGCGCTCGCCTGCGACCCGAAGATCCTGATCGCGGACGAGCCGACGACCGCGCTCGACGTGACGATCCAGGCGGGCATCCTCGACCTGATGCGCGACATCCGCGAGCGGCTCGGCACCGCGATCGTGCTGATCACGCACAACCTGGGTGTCGTCGCCGACGTCGCCGACCGCGTCGTCGTCATGTACGCCGGACGCAAGGTGGAGGAAGCGCCGGTGCACGAGCTGTTCGCGCGGCCGCAGCACCCGTACACGAACGGGCTCCTCGGCGCCGTGCCGCGCGCGGGAGCGGGCCGGCTGCGCGAGATCCCGGGGCGCGTCCCGTCGCTCGCCGAGTTGCCGAGCGGCTGCGCATTCGCACCGCGCTGCCCGCGGGCCGACGAGGTGACGCGCTCGAACGTCCCCGAGCTGCGCTCGATCGGGTCGCAGCATCTCGTCGCGTGCTTCCATCCGGGGCCCGACGTGGAGGCGGTCGCGTGACCGACGCGGTGCTCGAGGTCGAGGGGCTCGTCAAGCACTTCCCCGTCCGTGGGCTCGGGGCGAAGGGCGTCGTGCACGCCGTCGACGGCGTCTCGTTCTCGATCGGCCGCGGCGAGCTGCTCGGGCTCGTCGGCGAGTCGGGCAGCGGCAAGAGCACGGTCGCGAACTGCGTCATGCGCCTCGTGACACCGACCGACGGGACGATCCACCTGAACGGCACGGACATCACGCGGCTGTCGCGGCGCGCGCTCCGGCCGCTGCGCCGCTCGATGCACATGGTCTTCCAGGACCCGTATTCGTCGCTCGACCCGCGTATGACCTGCGGCCAGATCGTCGGCGAGCCGCTCGACGTGCAGGGGCTCGCGCGCGGCCGCGACCTCGACGTGCGCGTCGTCCAGCTCTTCGACCGCGTCGGGCTCCGCGACGAGCTGCGCTTCCGCTATCCGCACGAGCTCTCCGGCGGCCAGCGGCAGCGCGTCGGGCTGGCGCGCGCGCTCGCCGTGTCGCCTGCGCTCCTCGTCGCCGACGAGCCGGTGTCGGCGCTCGACGTCTCGGTCCAGGCGTCGATCCTCAACCTGCTGCGCGACCTGCAGGAGGAGCTCGGCTTCTCGTGCCTCTTCATCACGCACGATCTCGCGACCGTCGAGTACCTCTGCGACCGCGTCGCGGTCATGTACCTCGGTCAGATCGTGGAGGTCGCGCCGACACGCGAGCTGTTCGCGAGCCCGAAGCACCCGTACACCCAGTCGCTTCTCTCTGCGGGCGTCGTGCCGGACCCCGAGGTGCAGCGGGCTCGCTCGCGCGTTGTCCTCGAGGGGGATCTCCCGAGCCCGCTCGAGCCGCCGACCGGCTGCCGGTTCCGCACCCGCTGCCCGCTCGAGCCCAGGTCGGCGCCGCAGTCGCACGAGGAGGAGCCTCCGCTCGTCGACGTCGCCGACGGTCACCTCGTCGCCTGCCATCTCGTTCGCCGCGGCGAGACGCCCGACCTGTACCGGCCGATGGAGGTCGCGCGGTGAGCTTCACGACACGGCCCGAGCTGCGCGGCACGTTCGGCGCCGTCGCGTCGACGCACTGGCTTGCGTCGCAGGCGGGCATGGCGGTGCTCGAGCGCGGCGGCAACGCGTTCGACGCCGCGTGCGCAGCCGGCTTCGTGCTCCAGGTCGTCGAGCCGCACCTGAACGGGCCCGGGGGAGACCTGCCGGTCGTCTTCTGGTCGGCGGCGGCGGAGAAGCCGCTCGTCCTCTGCGCGCAGGGCGTCTCGCCGGCGGCGGCGACGATCGAGGAGTACCGCGCGCGCGGGCTCTCGCTCGTCCCGGGGACGGGACTGCTCGCAGCGTGCGTGCCCGGCGCGTTCGACGGCTGGCTGACGCTGCTCGAGCAGTTCGGGACGTGGCCGCTCGCGGACGTGCTCGAGTTCGCGATCGGCTACGCGGAGGGCGGCTACCCGGTCATTCCGGGCATCGCGATCACGATCGAGAAGGTCGAGCCGCTGCTCCGCACGTGGCCCGCTTCCGCAGAGCTGTATCTGCCTGCGCCGCGGCCCGGCTCCCTCTTCCGGAACCAGCGGCTCGCGGCGACGTGGCGGCGGCTCCTCGACGAGTCGGGGGGCACCGTCGAAGGGGCGCGGCGGGTCTTCTACGAGGGCTTCGTCGCCGACGAGATCGACCGCTTCTCCCGCGAGCACGACGGGCTCCTGACCGGCGACGACCTGGCCGGCTGGCGGGCGAGCCTCGAGCCGCCGGCGACCATCTCCTATCGCGGGCTGACCGTCTGCAAGACCGGCGCCTGGGGGCAGGGCCCTTCGGGGCTGCAGCAGCTCGCGATCCTCGAGGGGCTCGATGTCGCTTCCCTCCCGGAGGCCGAGCTCGTCCACGTCATGACGGAGGCCGCCAAGCTGGCCTTTGCGGACAGGGACGCGCTGTACGGCGACGTAGCTGTGCCTCTACATCGCCTTCTGTCCGAGGAGTACGCGGCCGAACGGCGCCTGTTGATCGGGGACGAGGCGAGTGCGGAATTGCGTCCGGGGAGCGGGAAACTGCCGTCGCTCGTCGACGCGGCGGTTGCGCTCGGCGCCGGCGAGCCGACGCGCGGGGACACGGTGCATCTCGACGTGGCCGACCGGTTCGGCAACCTCGTCTCCGCCACGCCGAGCGGCGGCTGGTTGCAGAGCTCGCCGACGATCCCCGCGCTCGGCTGGCCGCTCGGGTCGCGGGCGCAGATGTTCTGGCTCGAGGAGGGACTGCCCTCGTCGCTCGCTCCGGGCAGGCGGCCGCGGACGACCCTGTCACCGGGACTCGTCCTCCGCGACGGCGAGCCGTGGCTGGCGTACGGGACGCCGGGCGGTGACCAGCAGGAGCAGTGGGCGCTGCACGCGTTCGTCCGCCACGTCGACCGCGGCCTCGACCTGCAGGCGGCGATCGACGCGCCGGAGTGGCACACGGACCACCTGATCGGGTCCTTCGACCCGCGCGGCTACGTGCCGCGCTCGCTGACGGTCGAGTCACGCTTCGGCGACGAGGTGATTGCCGAGCTGCGCGGGCGCGGCCACGACGTGACCGTCGCCCCACCCTGGTCGCTCGGCCGGGTCAGCGCGGTCAAGCGCGAAGGCGGCCAGATCGTCGCCGCTTCGAATCCCCGCGGCATGCAGGGATACGCGGTCTGCCGCTAGACTTCGCCGCATAGTTCCTGCGTAGCCCCCACCTGGCCCTAGGATGGCCGTCGCGATGACGGAGGGGCGGACCATGGAGCCGAGATACGACCCGCACGGCGTCGAGGAGCGCTGGCAGCGGATGTGGGAAGAGGAGGGCCTGTACGCGGCCGACCCCGACCCCTCGCGCACGCCGTACGTCGACGCGCACCCACCGCCCAACGTGACGGGCGAGCTGCACACGGGGCATGCGCTCCAGCTCGCGCTCGGCGACACCGTGATCCGCCAGAAGCGGATGCAGGGCTACAACACCCTCTTCCAGCCGGGGTACGACCACGCCGGCATCTCGACGCAGAACGTCGTCGAGAAGGCGCTGCTCGAGGAGGGCACGTCGCGGCAGGAGATCGGTCGCGAGGCGTTCGAGGCGCGCGTCTGGGAGTGGCTGCACGAGTACGGCGGCAAGATCCTGCACCAGTTCCGGCGAATGGGCGCGTCGCTCGACTACCGGCGCACCCGGTTCACGATGGACGAGGACTACGTCCGCGCGGTGATGCGTTTCTTCGTGCATCTGTACCGCCGCGGCTGGATCTACCGCGCCAACCGGATCATCAACTGGTGCCCGTATCACGAGACGTCGCTCTCCGATCTCGAGCTCGAGCACGTCGACGTGGACGACACGCTCTCGACGATCCGCTACCCGCTCGCGGACGGCGACGGCTACGTCGCGATCGCGACGGTGCGCCCGGCGACGATCCCCGCGGACGTCGCGGTCGCGGTCCATCCGGACGACGATCGCTACCGGCACCTCGTCGGGCGCGAGGTGATCGTGCCGTGGACCGAGAAGCGCGTTCCGGTGATCGCCGACGAGCGCGTCGAGCGCGAGTTCGGGACGGGCGCGCTGAAGATCACGCCCGGCCACGACCCGACCGACTTCGAGATCGGCCGGGACCACGGGCTGCCCGAACCGAGCTGCATCGGCCCGGACGGCCTCGTCACCGCCGCCGGGCTCGAAGGGCTCACGCAGAAGGAAGCCGAGGACAGGATCCTCGCGTGGTGCAAGGAGCGCGGCCTCCTCGAGCAGCGGGAGCACTACCGGCACAGCGTCGCGACATGTGAGCGGTGCCACTCGCGCATCGAGCCGGCGATCTCGTTGCAGTGGTGGTGCTCCATGGAGGAGATCAGCGAGCGGCCGCTCGAGGCGCTCCGCAGTCGCGAGGTGAGCTACCACCCCGAGAGTCAGCATCGCTTCGCGATCGACTCGCTCGAGAACGCGCCCGACTGGTGCATCTCGCGCCAGCTCTGGTGGGGGCATCAGCTCCCGGTGTGGTACTGCCCGGACGGGCACGTGACCGTCGAGGAGACGGAGCCCGCCGCCTGCGGCGAGTGCGGCTCCTCCGAGCTGACGCGCGAGACGGACGTGCTCGACACGTGGTTCAGCTCGGCGCTCTGGCCGTTCGCGACGCTCGGGTGGCCGGACGAGACGCCGGACCTGGCGTACTTCTATCCCGGCAACCTGCAGACGACGGCGCGAGAGATCATCCGCCTCTGGGAGAACCGGATGATCTTCTCGGGGATCGAGCTGCTCGGAGAGGTCCCGTTCACGGACGTGATCATCCACTCGACCGTGCTCGCCCCCGACGGCCGGCGGATGTCGAAGTCGCTGGGCACGGGCATCGACCCGCTCGAGCTGATCGACCGCTACGGCACCGACGCGACCCGCTACGGGCTGATGAAGAACTCGCTCACGCAGGACGTGCGCTTCTCGTACTCCGCCATCGAGGAGGGCGGCAAGCTCGCGAACAAGCTCTGGAACGCCGCGCGCCTGATCGTCACGGCTTGCGAGGGCGCGGAGCCGGCGGAGCGGCCGGCGACCCTCGAGGAGCGGTGGATCCTCGCCCGTCTCTCGCAGACGCAGCGGCGCGTCGAGGCGTTGCTCGCGGAGTTCGACTTCGCCCACACGATGGACGAGCTCTATCACCTGACCTTCGACGACTTCTGCGACTGGTACCTCGAGGCGGTGAAGGCGCGGCTGTACGACGGCGACGCCGACGCGCGCGCGACCGCGACGGCGGCACTCGAACGCCTGCTGAAGCTGCTCCACCCGGCGATGCCGCACGTGACGGAGGAGATCTGGTCGTTCCTGCCGGGGCGGGAGACGCGGCTGATCGTCGCGCCGTGGCCCGAGGCGGGCGAGGAGGCGGAGGCGGGCGTGCTCGAGCGGGTACAGGAATACGCGCAGGTCTTCCGGCGCTCCGGCGTGGTGCCGCGGCTCGAGGGCGACGAGAAGAGGATCTTCGACGCGGTCGTGAAGCCCGACCGTGCGCCGCAGCGCGAGAACGGGAACGTCGAGGCGGAGCGCGAGCGCCTGCGCGGTGAGGTGGCGCGGTCCGAGAAGATGCTCGCCAACGAGCGCTTCGTCGAGAACGCTCCCACCGAGGTCGTCGCTGCAGAGCGCGAGAAGCTCGAGCGCTACCGCCGGGAGCTCGATGCCATCGGCGGCTGAGCTGGCCGACGGCGATCTCGTCCTCCGGCCGTGGTCGGAGGAAGACGCGCGTGCCGTGGCCCTCACGCCGGCGAGCCCCGAGATCGGGCAGTACTTCGGGCCTGCGTTTCGCGGGGCTCCGGAGCCCGATCCCGAGGCGCCGGCGTTCGCGATCGTCGCGGGCGGCATGCCCGTCGGCCGCATCTGGTGCGCGGCGCAGAAGCGGCCGTTCGAGGTCGGCTATTTCCTCCGCCCGGAGGCCTGGGGAAGAGGTCTCGCGACGCGCAGCCTCGTTCTCGTCCGCGACTTCCTGCTCGCGTCGGGCGAGCACGAAGTCGCCCTTTGCACGCACCCGGAGAACGAGCGCTCGCACCGCGTCGCCGCGCGAGCCGGCTTCCGCCTCGCCGGCGAGATCCCCGAGTACGCGCGCTTCGGCGACGGCACGACCCGGGCGCTCCGCTTCCTCTTCCCGTGAGCGCGTCACACTTCCGTGACGGTGGCTGCCACCGGACCTGTCTCGCCCGCGACCGCGATTTTGCAGGGGATTTGGCAGTTCGGTGACGGAGGCGTGGCGGTTTGGTGCACATGGGTGATACCGCCCGCGCCTGGCTCGAGTCGCTTTCGCCCTGGCCTGCGGACGGGTTCGGGACGGAGAGGATGCTGGCGCTGCTCGAGCGGCTCGGGAACCCGCAGCGAGCGTTTCGGGCCGTGCACGTCGTCGGCACCAAGGGCAAGTCGACCGCCGCCCGCCGCGTCGCCCGCACGATCGGCGGCCCCGCCTACACCTCGCCGCACGTCGAGGGCTGGCACGAGCGGCTCGACACCGACCCGGCCGGCTTCGAGCGCGCCGTCGCGGGTATCCGGCCCGCCGCCGAGGCGATCGGCGCGACGCAGTTCGAGGCCGTCACCGCCGCCGCCTTCGCCGACTTCGCGGCGCGTGGCGCGACGGTCGCCGCGATCGAGGCGGGGCTCGGGGGCCGCCACGACGCGACGAACACGATCGACGCGCCCGTCGTTCTCCTGACGAACGTCGGGCTCGAGCACAGGGACGTCCTCGGCGAGACGAGAGAGCAGATCGCCGCCGAGAAGCTCGCCGTCGCCGGGCCCGACGCGACCGTGGTCCTCCCCGACGAGGAGTTCGCGCACCTCGTCGCGGGGGAGACGCGGATCGGCGGCGCCGCCGAGGCGGTCGAGGCGCTGCTCGGCGAGCGCCGGCCGCTCGCCGAGGCCACGCTCCCCGGCCGGCTCGAGATCAGGGGGGCCGAGGTACGCGACGGCGCCCACACGCCCGAGGCGGTCGACTGGCTGCTCGAGCGCCTCCCGCAGCCGCACGACTACGTCGTCGTCGCCTCGATCCTGCGCGACAAGGACTCGGCCGGGATCCTCGACCGCCTCGCCGGGGCGGGCAGGACGCTCGTCGCCACGGCCTCCTCGAATCCCCGGGCGCTCCCGGCAGAAGCGGTCGCCGGAGCCGCCCGCGGTCACTTCGACGCGGTGCACACCGTCCCGGATCCGCGCGAGGCGCTCGGCCGCGCCCGCGAGCTCGGCCCCCGCGTCCTCGTCACCGGCTCCCTCTACCTGCTTGCCGATCTCGCCCGTGACGAGTGAAATCCGTACGATGACCCGCGCGCGTGAACGGATCTCCGTCTTCCTGTTCGCACTGTTCCTGCTCGTCCTCTTCGTCGGGCTGGCGTTTGCTGCGGGCTACGGACTAGGAAGAATCCTCCTGTGATCGCGTCCACGTTCAGCGGGGTGCACGACTTCTTCCACTCCTCGACGTGGTACGTCATCCGCAACCTGGCGATCTTCTTCGTGGTCGTCTTCTGGATCGCGACGATCTACTGGGTGCACAAGGACGCACGCCGCCGGATCGAGGACCGGATGCTCGTCTGGCTCGTGACGCTGATCGGCGTCGTCCCGTTCATCGGGCCGCTCATCTACATGCTCTTCCGGCCGCCCGAGTACCTCGAGGACGTGCGGGAACGAGAGCTCGAGATCAAGGCGATGGAGAAGCGGCTCGGCGCGCGAGACCTGCGCTGCCCCGTCTGTCGTGCCGAGGTCGAGGAGGACTACCTCGTCTGCCCCGTCTGCACGACGAAGCTGCGCCAGGCGTGCACCGGCTGCGGGCGGCCGCTCGAGTCCTCGTGGCAGGTGTGCCCGTACTGCGCGACCCAGATCGAGTACGACGAGAACGCGCCGGTCGCACTCGTCGAGGCGAAGAAGCAGCGGCCGCCGCGGGCCCGGCGACAGAGCAGGTAACCTCCGCGGCCGCATGGCCGTCGAGCGCACGCTGATCCTGGCGAAGCCGGACGCCGTCGAGCGCAGCCTCGCCGGCGAGATCCTGGCGCGCTTCGAGCGCCGCGGCCTGAAGCTGCGCGCCGCACGCCTCGTGACGGCGACCCGGGAGCTCGGCGAGACGCACTACGCCGAGCACCGCGAGAAGCCGTTCTTCGGCGAGCTCGTCGACTTCATCACGTCGGGGCCGACGCTCGCGTTCGTGCTCGAGGGGGAAGGTGCGATCGCCACCTGCCGGAAGACGATCGGCGCGACGAATCCCGCAGACGCGGGTCCCGGCAGCCTGCGCGGCGACTTCGCCCTGGCGATGCCGGACAACCTCGTGCACGGCTCCGACTCGACCGAGTCGGCCGAACGCGAGGTCGGGATCTGGTTCCCGGATGGCCTCGCGTAGCGACTGGCGGAGCGACGCCAGGCGCAACGCCGCCAACTGGACCCAGGCGAACCGCGACTACACCGACGAGAACGCCGAGACGAACTGGGCGCTCGACGAGATCTCCTGGGGCGTCTGGGGGGTCGAGGAGAGCGAGCTGAACGTCCTCGGCGACGTCGCCGGCCTCGACGTGGCCGAGCTCGGCTGCGGCACCGCGTACTTCTCGGCGTGGCTCGCGAAGAAGGGTGCGCGGCCGGTCGGCGTCGACATCACGCCCGCCCAGCTCGCTACGGCGCGTCGGCTGCAGGAGCAGACGGGCATCGAGTTCCCGCTCGTCGAGGCCGACGCGGGCGCGACCGGGCTCCGGGATGCGAGCTTCGACCTCGTCGTCTCCGAGCACGGCGCCTCGATCTGGGTCGACCCGCATCGCTGGATCCCGGAGGCGGCGCGCCTCCTCCGGCCGGGCGGGCGGCTCGCGTTCCTCGGCAACTCGCCGCTCGTCATCCTCTGCTCGCTCGACGAGGGCGCCGCGACGACGACGCTGCAGCGCCCGCAGTTCGGCATGCACCGCTTCGAGTGGTCGGGCGAGGTCGGCGTCGAGTTCCATCTGCCGCACGGGAAGCTGATCGACCTGCTGCGCGCGAACGGCTTCGAGGTCGAGCGGCTGATCGAGCTCCAGGCGCCGGCCGACGCAGAGACGCACGAGTTCTATGCGTATGTGACGGCCGAATGGGCGCAGCAGTGGCCCTGCGAGGACATCTGGGTAGCCCGCCTGCAGCCCCGTTGATCCTCGCCTCGACGTCGCCGCAGCGCCGGGCGATCCTCGAGCAGCTGCGCATTCCGTTCGACGTCGTCGCGCCGGACCACGAGGAGGAGCCGGGAACGTCGCCGCTCGAGCGGGCGGCCGGCAAGGCGCGCTCCGTCGACGGCGGCGACCGGCCCGTCCTCGGCGTCGACACCGAGGTGCTGCTCGACGGCGAGCTGCTCGGAAAGCCGGGCGACGAGACCGAGGCCGAGGCGATGCTCGAGTCGCTCTCGGGCCGCGCGCACGACGTCGTCTCGGGGCTCTGCCTGCGGACGCCGGCGTGGGAGGAGCTGCACGAGGAGACGACCGTCGTCACGTTCCGGACGCTGACCCCGCGCGACCTCGCGCACTACGTCGCGTCGCGCGAGTGGGAGGGGCGGGCCGGCGGCTACGCGATCCAGGGGCTCGGTGCGAGCCTCGTCGAGCGGATCGACGGCGACTTCCTGAACGTCGTCGGTCTTCCAGGCTCGCTGCTCGTCGGCGTCCTGGCGACGCGGTTCGCGGGCGTGTACGGGTTCGGCTAGGGTCGTAACCCGCAGCAAATGGGCATCTTCAATTACCTCACCGGCTTCGGCGGCCGCGACATGGCCGTCGACCTCGGCACGGCGAACACCCTCGTCTACGTGCGCGGGCGCGGCATCGTCCTCTCCGAGCCGTCGGTCGTCGCGATCGACCAGCGATCGGGAGACGTGCACGCGGTCGGGCTCGAGGCCAAGCGCATGCTCGGCCGCACGCCGGGCACGATCAGCGCGATCCGGCCGCTGAAGGACGGCGTGATCGCCGACTTCGACGTGACCGAGCAGATGCTCCGCCACTTCATCCAGAAGGTCCACCAGCACCGCTTCGCGCACCCGCGTGTCGTCGTCTGCGTCCCGTCGGGCGTGACCGGCGTCGAGAAACGCGCGGTCGAGGAGGCGACGCTGAACGCCGGCGCGCGCAAGGCGTACCTGATCGAGGAGCCGATGGCCGCGGCGATCGGTGCGGGCCTGCCGGTCGCCGAGCCGACCGGGAACATGATCGTCGACATCGGCGGCGGCACCACCGAGGTCGCCGTCATCTCGCTGGGCGGAATCGTCGTCTCGCAGTCGCTGCGCGTCGGCGGCGACGAGATGGACGAGGCGATCATCAACCACATCAAGCGCGAGTACAAGCTGCTGATCGGCCAGCAGACGGCAGAGGAGATCAAGCTCGAGGTCGGTTCGGCGCACGCGCTGAAGGAAGAGGTGCAGGCGGAGGTGCGCGGCCGCGACATGCTCACCGGCCTGCCGAAGACCGTGATCCTCTCGAGCGAGGAGGTACGGCACGCGCTGGAGGAGCCGGTCAACCAGATCATCGATGCGATCAAGTCGACGCTCGACAAGACACCGCCCGAGCTCGCCGCCGACATCATGGATCGCGGCATCGTGCTCGCGGGTGGCGGCGCGCTCCTGCAGGGGCTCGACGAGCGGCTCCGCCACGAGACCCACATGCCGGTGCACCTCGCCGAGTCGCCTCTCACCTGCGTCGCCGTCGGCTCGGGCCGCAGCCTCGAGGAGTTCGACGCGATCCACCGGAGCGCCCGCGCGCGCGGGCGCAACAACGGACGGAGTCGCTAGTGGCTCCGCGCGTCGAGGAGATCGACGCGCGGACGGCGCCGGAGGCCGAGCTCGCCGCCATCCACCGGGTGGACGAGGCGTGCAGCTGGGAGCGCCCCTTCCGCACGCTCGCCGAGTCGGTGGGCCAGTACCGTCACTGGTCCGATCCCGTCCGGCGCCGCTGGGTCGCGCGCGACGGCGACGACACCGTCGGCACCGCGGTCCTGATGGCGCCGAGCCCCACGTTCGCCGCCGTGCACCTCGTCGTGCACCCGGACGCGCGTCGCCGCGGGGCCGGCCGCGCGCTGTACGAGGCGGTTTGCGCGGGCGCGCGCGAAGAGGGGATCGGCACCTTCTTCGGCCATCACTGGGGCGACGACGGTGCCGCGTTCGCGCGCTCCGCCGGCGCCGTCGACGACCAGCGCGACGTCGCCTCGTCGCTCGGCCTTCGCGACGCCGACCTGCCGGAGCCGACGCTGCCGGCCGGCTGGCGACTCCTCTCCTGGCGCGGCGCCGCCCCGGCCGAGCTGGTCGATTCGTATGCCCGCGTCCGCTCGGCGATGGAGGACGCACCGACCCCGGGCGGCCTCGTCTACGGCGCCCTCGACGCCGACGGCGTGCGAGCGCTCGAGCGGACCGCCGCCGCGCGTGGACGCGAGCCGCGCGTCACCGTGGCGATCGACGAGCACGGCGAGCTCGGTGCCTTCACCGACGTTCGCACCTCGCCTGCGCCCTCGCCCGTCGCCGGCACGGACGACACCGGGACGGCGCCGTGGGCGCGCAGGCAGGGGCTCGCAACGGCGGTGAAGCTCGAGTCGCTACGCCGACTCCGGGCCGAGCGGCCGGACGTCGAGGTCGTGCGCACGATGAACGCGGAGGGCAACACGGCCATGCGTGCGGTGAACACGCGGCTCGGCTTCGTTCCGACCGCGTTTCTCACCACGACGGTGATCACCCTGTAGCTACGGTGGATCGATGGGGCCGGAACCGAACCGGTGGCTCGTCCTCGTCCTCGTCTGCATCGCACAGTTCATGGTCGTGCTCGACGCGACCGTCGTGAACGTCGCGCTCCCCTCGATCCAGAAGGACCTCCACTTCAGCTACTCGAGCCTGCAGTGGATCGTGAACGGCTACACGCTCGTCTTCGGCGGCTTCCTGCTGCTCGGCGGACGCGCCTCGGACCTGATCGGCCGGCAGCGCCTGTTCATCGCCGGCGTCGTCGTCTTCACGGTCGCCTCGGCGATCAACGGCGTCGCGAGCTCCGACGGCGTCCTGATCGCCGGCCGGGCGCTGCAGGGCTTCGGCGGCGCCCTCGTCTCGCCGGCCGCCCTCTCGATCGTCACGACGACGTTCGAGGAAGGAAAGGAGCGCACGAGAGCGCTCGGCGTCTGGAGCGCGATCGCCGCGGGCGGCGCGGCGGTGGGCCTCGTGCTCGGCGGCGTGCTGACCGAGTACCTGTCGTGGCGCTGGGTCTTCTTCGTCAATCTGCCGATCGGCGTCGGCGCGACGCTCCTCTCGCTCAGGTACGTCCCGAACTCACGTGCGGAAGAGCGTCCGAAGAGCTACGACGCCGCCGGCGCCGTCACGATCACGGGCGGCCTGCTCGTCCTCGTCTACGCGATCGTGAAGGCGCAGAGCTACGGCTGGGGCTCGTGGCAGACGCTCGGGCTGTTCGCGCTCGCCGTCGTGTTGCACGCGATCTTCGTACTGGTCGAGCTGCGCTCGAAGGCGCCGCTCGTCCGTCTCGGCATCTTCCGGCTGCGCTCGCTGACCGGCTCGAACGGCGCGATGCTGCTCGTCGCCTCGGGCCTGTTCGCGATGTTCTACTTCGCGTCGCTCTACCTGCAGCAGATCCTCGGGTACAAGCCGGTGACGGCGGGCCTTGCCTTCGTTCCCTTCACGCTCGGGATCATCGTCGGCGCCGGGCTCTCGCAGGCGCTGATCAGAAAGCTCGGCGTGCGCGTCGTCACGTACGTGGGGATCACGCTGGGTGTGCTCGGCCTGCTCTACTTCGCGCGGCTGCCGGTTCACGGCAGCTACGTGAAGGACATCCTCCCGACGATCGCCGTCGTCTCCGTCGGGATGGGCCTGACCTTCGTGCCGTGCACGCTGCTCGCGACGACGAACGTCGAGGATCGCGACGCGGGGCTCGCCTCCGGGATCCTCAACACGTCGCAGCAGGTGGGCGGTGCGCTCGGGCTCGCGATCCTGTCGACGCTCGCGACGTCCCGCACGAGCCATCTGCTCGATCACGGCGTGACGTCGGTCGCGGTGAGGGCCTCGGCGCAGACGAGCGGCTACCACGTCGCCTTCGCGGTGGGCGCCGGGATGCTGGCGCTCGCCGGGATCGTCCTCGCGGCGACCGTACGCAAGGAGGACGCTGCGGCGATCGACGCGGGTCACGTGGAGATGTCGGCGGCCCGCGCGTAACGCGGTTCCCCGGGCAGGCCGCTAGGCTGTTGCCCACGTGCCACGCAACCGGACCGTCCGCCTCGCGGTCCTGGGCTCGTCCGTCCAGCGCGCCGCCCCTTCCGGGTACCCCTCGAACCGCTCAAGCGCCGTCAAGCGCCGGATCGTCGTGGGGCTCCTGGTGCTGGCCTCGCTCGTCCTGATCACGATCTCCTTCCGCTCGAGCGCGCTCGACGGGGTGCAGGGGACGGGTGCGAGCGTCCTGCGGCCGTTCGAGATCGCCGCCGACCGCGTCAGTCGGCCCTTTGCGGACACGATCGGCTGGTTCCGGGGGCTCGTCGACGCGAAGAGCGAGAACAAGAGGCTCCGCGCCCAGGTCGCCGAACTGCAGAGCCAGCTCATCCTCGACGAGGGCGCGATCCAGGAGAACGTCCAGCTCCGGAAGGCGCTCGACTACCACGGACCGCCGTCCGTCGCCGAGTTCACCCCCGTCAACGCCGCCGTCCTCGCGAACCCGCAGAGCGCGATCGACCAGAGCGTGACCATCTCCGCCGGCACGTCGCAGGGCGTCGTCGCCGGCAGCGTCGTCGTCGAGCCGACCGGCGGCAGCGACGGCGTCGGCGCGCTCGTCGGCACCGTCGACCGCGCCTTCTCGAACGTTGCCCGCGTGACGCTCCTGACCGATGCGGAGAGCGCCGTCACCGCGACCGACCTGACGAACACCGGGGTCGTCGGCGCGATCCGCCGCGGCAGCGGCTCCAGCGACGTGCTGATCCTCGACCGCGTGCCGAAGCAGGCGTTCGTTCGCCGCGACGACACGATCATCACCGCCGGCACGCTCGGCGAAGGACCGCTCAGGTCGAAGTTCCCGCGCGGGATCCCGATCGGCAAGGTCTCCTCCCAGTCGCTCAGCGACGCGAGCCTGTTCCAGAACATCCAGGTCAAGCCGCTCGTCGACTTCTCGTCGCTCCGCTCCGTCGTCGTGCTCGTCCCGCCGAAGCAGCCCTGATGGACGCGTTGAAGGCGGCCGTCGTCCTGTTCGTGGCGGCGATTCTGCAGCTGTCGGTGCTGACGGAGTACCAGCCGTTCCGCACGGCGAGCGTCGTGCTCGTCACGCTGCTCGCCGTCGCGCTCCTGCGCGGGTCGATCTTCGGCGCCGTCGCCGGCTTCCTGACCGGGCTCGTGCTCGACACGGCGACGCTCGGCACGCTCGGCGTCACGTCGCTTCTGCTGACGGTCGCCGGGTTCTGGATCGGGCGCTACGGCGAGACGACCGCGCGTGACCGCTTCCACGCCCCGTACGTCTCCGTCGCGGTCGTGACCGTGCTCTACGTGGTCGGCGAGCTGCTGCTGCAGTTCATGCTCGGCGAGCCCGCGCCGGCGGCGCTCGCCGTGCACGGCCTGCCGGGCGCGCTGCTCCTGAACCTCGTCCTGACACTGCCGGTCTACGCCGTGATCCGGCGGCTCTTCCCGCCGCTCGAGCTGGGCGACCGCGTCCGCGAGGTGCGGCTCCTTGGCTGAGACCGCCCGGCGGAGCGGGCGCTTCCTGCCCGGCGACCCGCGCGTCGCCGAGCCGTACCGGCTGACCCCGCAGCTCGCGCTCCGCGTCGCGGTGCTCGGCTTCCTGGCGCTCGCGCTCTTCGCGGTGCTGTTCCTGCGGCTCTGGGCGCTGCAGATCCTCTCCGGCCAGCGCTACCTCGCTCAGGCGAACGACAACCGCGTCCGGACGCTCCGGCTCGAGGCGCCGCGCGGGCCGATCCTCGACAGGGACGGCCGCGTGCTCGTCCGCAACGTGCCGGGCACGCGCGTGGAGCTGTGGCCGAGTGACCTGCCGAAGACGTGGCCGGCGCAGCGGGCCGAGCTCCGGAAGCTCGCGTACGTCACCGGCGTGCCGGTGAAGGAGATCCTCGCCGACCTCGACAAGCACGGAGACGATCCGGTGACGCCCGTCGTCGTGCAGCGCGGCATCAAGCGGCAGCAGATCTACTACCTGCTCGAGCACCAGGACGAGTTCCCGGGCGTCCGCCTGGCCGAGAGCTTCCTGCGGCAGTACCCGTACCAGTCGCTCGCCGCGCAGGTGCTCGGCTACGTCGGGCAGATCTCGCCCGAGAACTACAAGCAGCTGAAGAAGAAGGGCTACCAGCCGAGCGACTCGATCGGCCAGTCCGGCATCGAGCGCACGTACGACCCGTACCTGCGCGGGAAGGACGGAAAGGCGCAGCTGACGGTCGACTCGCGCGGCCGCCCGAAGACGACCGCGGCCACGACCCAGGTGCCGTGGACGCCGGGCGACGCGCTGCGGCTGACGATCGACATCAGGCTCCAGCGCGCGGCGGAACGCGCACTCACGTACGGGATCAACCTCGCGCACTCGAACCCGCTCGAGGGCGGTTACGCCGACGGCGGCGCGATCGTCGCGCTCGATCCGACGGACGGTGCCGTGCTCGCGATGGCGTCGAACCCGACGTACAAGCCGTCGGTGTGGGTCGGCCGCACGGACCCGAAGAAGCTCGCGCCGCTCCTCAACCCGAAAGTCGCCGAGAAGGACAACCACCCGGCGCTCGATCGCGCCACGCAGGTCGGCTATCCGCCGGGCTCGACGTTCAAGCCCGTGACGGCGCTCGCGGCGATGCAGGAGCACCTGCTGACCCCGTTCACGCGGCTCCTCTGCTCGCCGACCTATACCGCGTACGGGCAGCCGTTCAACAACTGGACGCCGAACATCGACCAGTGGATCGACCTGCGCGCGGCGCTCGCGATGTCGTGCGACACGTTCTTCTACCAGCTCGGCGACGACTTCTACCGCCTCCCGCCGAACCGCGGGCACCCGCTCCAGGCGTGGGCGAACCGCTTCGGCTTCGGCGAGACGACGGGCCTCGACATCGGCGGCGAGATCGCGGGCGTGATGCCGACGCCGGAGTGGCGGTGCAAGACGTTCGGCGGCCCGCCGTGCAAGGGGTACGTCGACCGGATCTGGAAGCCGGGCTACTCGATCCAGCTCGCGATCGGCCAGGGAGACCTGCTCGTGACGCCGCTCCAGATGGCGCGCTTCTACGCGCTGATCGCGAACGGCGGCAAGCTCGTCACCCCGCACCTCGCGGCCGACGTCGAGCAGTCCGGCGGCCCGCACCAGCCACGGCGCGTGCTCCGCCGCTTCGGCGCGCAGCCGCCGCTCTCCGTCGGCGTCGACCCGACCGCGCTGCGCTACGTGCAGCTCGGTCTCGAGGAGGCGACGCACTCGCCGATCGGCACCTCGTCGGGCGTCTTCGGCAACTTCCCCGTCGACATCGCGGGCAAGACGGGCTCCGCGGAGAAGTTCGTGCACGTGCAGGGTCTGCCGAACGCGATCAAGCTGAACCAGTCGTGGTGGTGCGGCTACGGGCCGTTCGACGCTCCGAAGATCGTCGTCTGCGCGGTGATCGAGAACGGCGGTCACGGCGGCTCGGCGGCGGCGCCCGCCGCGCTGCGGGTGTTCGAGCAGTACTTCGGCAAGCAGGCGAACGTCGTCCAGAAGGCATCGGATTGAGCATCGAAGCGGTCGACACGAGAGCGCGCGGCCTGCGCCCGCGGCGGGGGGCGGAGCCGGTCGGCGTCGTCGCGTCGCTGCGCCGGCTCGACTGGCTGCTGCTCGCGGCGCTCGTCGCCGTCGTGGCGTACGGGCTGTGGGCGATCGACGGGATCACGATGCGCGACGCCGGCGGCTCGGCGCTCTCGCGGCAGGGGCTGTACGCCGTCGTCGGCGCGCTCCTCTTCGTCGGCGCGCTCGCCGTCGACCCCGATGCGTACCGCCGCCTGTGGCGCCCGATCTACTTCGGGACGCTCGGGATCATGCTGCTCGTGCTCCTCGGCGGCGCCGCGACGCGCGGCTCGAAGCGCTGGATCGACGTCGGCATCTTCACGTTCCAGCCTTCGGAGTTCGGCAAGGTGCTGTTCGTGCTGGCCCTCGCCGGCCTGCTCGCCGAGCGCCGGACGAGCATCGGCGCGATCGGAACGCCGCTCAAGGCGATCGTGTTCGCGCTCTTCCCGATCCTGCTCGTCTTCGTGCAGCCCGACTTCGGCTCGGCGCTCGTCTACATGGCGGCGCTCGCCGCCGTCCTCTTCGTCGCCGGCGTGCGCTGGTCGCATCTCGCCGCACTGACGGTGGTCGCCGTCGTCGCGGCGCTCGCGGTGCTCTGGCTCCTGCCCGCGGCCGGCGTCAACGTGCTCAAGCCGTACCAGACACAGCGCCTCACCGGCTTCACGCATCCCGACAACGATCCCCGCGGCGCCACGTACAACGTGCGCCAGTCGATCATCGCCGTCGGCGCAGGCGGCCTGCGCGGGCGGGGAGTGACGGGCGCGACGCAGACCGGGCTCGACTACCTGCCCGAGCACTCGACGGACTTCGCGTTCGCGTCGCTCGCCGAGGAGCGCGGCTTCATGGGCGCGTCGATCCTGCTGCTCGGCTACCTGTTGATCGTGTGGCGAGCACTGAAGATCGTCGCGGGCGCACGCGACTTCTACTGCGCGATCGTCGCCGGCGGGATCGCGTTCATGTTCATGTTCCAGGTCTTCGTCAACAGCGCGATGGCGATGGGAGCCGCACCGATCACCGGCATCCCCTTGCCGTTCGTCTCGGTCGGAGGCTCCTCCCTGATCACCAACTTCCTCGCGATCGGGATCCTGCAGGCGATCCACATGCGGCGCGTGGGACGGAGGCGCGCGTGAAGGCGAAGGTCGGCGGGTTGGGGCCGCTCTCGGTGCTCTCGGCCGTGCGCGAGCTGCGGCGCGGGAGCGGCGACCCGCGGCCGCTCTCGGTCGCCGGGGCACGCGAGCTCGTGCCGCTGCTCGCCCGCGAGCTGCGAGCCGGAGGCGAGGCGTCCGCCGTCGTCGAGCAGGCGCTCGAGAACGTCGCCGTCGTCGTGTGGGTCGGCGCGCCGGACGAGGCGCAGCTGCGCCTCGCCGACCGCGCGGGCGTCCCGATCGTCGCGGTCACCGACGCCGACGAGGTGCCGTACGTGCTCGCGACGGAGATCGTGCACGTTCCTCCCGGCCAGGGGTTCCCCGTGGACTCGATCGCGGAGGCCGTCGCCCAGCGGCTGGGGGAGGACGGGACGTCGCTCGCGGCACGCCTGCCGGCGCTGCGTGCGGCGGTGTGCGACCACCTGATCGCGTCGTTCGCGAAGCGGAACGGGCTGATCGGCGCCGCCGTATTCGTCCCCGGCGTCGACATGCCGCTCCTGACCCTGAACCAGATCCGGCTCGTGCTCCGGATCGCGCTCGCCTACGGCGAGCAGATCGACAACCGGCGCGCGCTGGAGTTGGTCGGCGTCGTCGGCGCAGGGTTCGGCTTCCGCGCGGTCGCTCGCGAGCTGCTCGACTTCGTCCCCGTCGCAGGCTGGGCGGTGAAGGGCGCGATCGCCTACGGCGGCACCCGCGCCGTCGGCGAAGCCGCAGTGCGCTACTTCGAATCGCGCACAGCCGCCGTCCCCTCCTGACCCTTTCGGACGTGTCCGGGGACTGTCCCCGGACACGTCCGTCCGGTCCAGGTCCTACGCTCACCTGATCGACGAGGAGGTGACGCCCGAATGGCACTGACCGGACACCAGGAAGCGCACGAGTTGCTCCTGATCGAGGAGGCCGACGCGTGGTTCGAGTACCTGGACGCGACCCGCGGCCAGTCGGCGCACCGGTACGTCGAGGTCGAGCCCTGGGCGTGGGCCCGGCTCGCGCAGCGGCTACGCGCCATCCGCGCCCGGCGGGCGAAGCTCCGGCCGGCCGTGGAAGCGGCGTGATTGGGCCCTGATACCCTGCGGGAAGGCCATGCCAAGGCTTTTCCTATCCATCTGCGACGCGCGCCCGAGACGGCTGCGCGAGCGCACGACGACCGAGGAGTCATTCTTTGCCACTTCCCTGGTTCCGACGGAAGAAGTCGGAGGACGAGGCGCGTGCTGAGCGCGCCGGAGCAACACCCGCAGTCGACGTAACCGTCGAGCAGCCTGCCGTCGAGGCGGGCGCCGACGGAGCAGAGAGCACCACCGAGGGCACGCCGAGGAAGCGCCGGCGCGGAACCCGCGGCGGTCGCAATCGCCGCAAGACCGGTAGCACGGCGGCGAACGGCTCGGCAGCCACGGCCGACGAGAAGCCCGAGAAGGACGAGAAGAGCGGGCGCAAGACCTCCGAGCGGAAGACGCGCACCGCGCCTGCGCGCCGCCGCACCGCGCCGAAGCGCGCACCGCTCCCGAAGGCGAAGCGCGAGCTGCTCGTCTCCGTCGACACCGGCGAGAAGCGCGTCGCCGTGCTCGAGGACGACCGCGTCGCCGAGGTCTACCTCGAACGCCCGGAGCGCCGCTCGATCGCCGGGAACATCTATCTCGGCGTCGTCGACAACGTCCTGCCCGGCATGGAGGCGGCCTTCGTCGAGATCGGGCTCGAGAAGAACGGCTTCCTGTACGTCGACGAGATCGTCGGCCCGGAGCTCGAGGGACGCAAGGGCGCGCGCAAGATCCAGGACCTGATCCAGCGTGGCGAGAAGATCCTCGTGCAGGCGGTCAAGGACCCGATGAAGACGAAGGGCGCGCGACTCACGACCGAGATCTCGCTGCCCGGCCGTTTCGTCGTCTACGTCCCGCACGGGGAGGGGCTCGGTGTCTCGAGGCGGCTCGAGGACGACGAGCGGAACCGCCTGAAGGGAATCCTCAAGGAGATCGCCCCGAAGAAGGGCGGCGTCATCGTCCGCACCGCCGCCGAGGGCGCCTCGGCCGACGACATCGAGCGCGACCTCGACTTCCTGCAGCGGCTGTGGAAGTCGATCGAGACGAAGGCGAAGGACGCGAAGGCGCCGTCGCTCGTCTACCAGGAGGCAGAGCTGCCGCTGCGCGTCGTCCGCGACCTGTTCACCGGCGACTTCGAGCGCCTGCTCGTCGACCACGACCGCACGCACAAGCGCATCGTCGGCTACCTGAAGAAGACCTCGCCGCACATGGCGGAGCGCGTGACGCGTTACAAGGAGCGTGAGCCGCTGATGGAGGCGTTCGGCGTCGAGCAGGAGATCCGCTCGACGCTGAGCCGCCGGGTCGACCTGCCGTCCGGCGGCTATCTGATCTTCGACTACGCCGAGGCGTTCACGGTGATCGACGTGAACACCGGCCGTTTCGTCGGCTCGCGCTCGAAGAAGTCGGGCGGGCGGCTCGAGGACACGATCACGAAGAACAACCTCGAGGCGGTGAAGGAGGTCGTGCGCCAGCTGCGGCTGCGCGACATCGGCGGCATCATCGTGATCGACTTCATCGACATGGCGAGCCCGAAGAACCGGGCCGCCGTCGAGAAAGCGCTTGGCGAGGAGCTCGAGCGCGACCGGACGAAGACGTACGTCGTCGAGATCTCGCCGCTCGGCCTCGTCGAGATGACGCGCCAGAACGTCACCGACGGGCCTCGCGAGGTGATGACGAAGAAGTGCCCGACGTGCGGCGGCGACGGGATCGTCGTCTCCGAGCACACCGCAGCGGTCGACGTCGAGCGGCGCCTGCGCGGGCTCGTCACGCCGGGCTCGCGCGCGAAGGCGTTTCGCGTCGAGGTGGCCGCGAAGGTCGCCTGGCTCGTGGCCGGCCCCGGCGGCGCGAGGCTGCACGAGCTCGAGGAGACGACGAAGCGCCGCTTCTTCCTCGTCGGCAAGGAGGGCGAGCACCTCGACCACTTCAAGGTGCTCGAGCAGGGGACGCTCGAGAAGGTCGCACCGTCACTGCCGGTCGACGTCGACCAGGAGCTCGACCTGAAGCTCGTCGAGGTCGGCCTGCACGACTCGCACGCCGGCGTCGGCAAGGTCGACGACGTCGACGTGGTGGTCGGCGCCGCAGCGAAGCTCGTCGGCAAGAAGGTGAAGGCGCGCGTGAGCGCGGTCGGCGACGGGATCGCGTGGGCCGAGCTGCTCGCGCCGGTCGAGGCCCCCGACGAGCCGTTGACCGCCGAGGCCGAGGCGGAGCGGCCGACGCGTGCCCGGAAGACGCAGGCGGAGAA
>DASUAX010000014.1:0-17965 GCA_035763525.1 Gaiellaceae bacterium | reverse complement strand
GTAGTCGAGGAGCTGGGGCTCGCCGGTGCGCAGGACGTAGGCCGTCGTCCCGATCGCCTGGCCCGTGCCGAAGGCGTCCCACTGGTTCGGGTCGGGGACGTCGAGGTCGACGGCGTCGACGAAGTAGGGATAGTTGATCAGCTGCCGCTGCTCGTCGTAGAGCGCGATGTAGAAGTTGCTCGCGTCCATCAGCTCGCCGACGACGGCGTGCACGGCGCGGTAGAACGCCTGCATGTCCTCGACGGTGCTCGCGAGCTCGGCGATCCGATAGAGCGCGGCCTGAACCTGGTCCGCGTGCCGCGCCTCCGCCACGAGCCAAGTATCTCGCGGCGCGTCGAGGGCGTCCAGCGAAGAAGCGGACCGACCCGTCCGCTTCAGCTATCGTAAGCGGACTAAAGAGTCCAGATTGAGAGTGAGGTGGCCGCCGATGGCCAAGGCAACGAATCCCTGGGTCGTGCTCGTCCTGATCTGCCTCGCGCAGTTCATGGTCGTGCTGGACGCGACGATCGTGAACGTCGCGCTGCCGTCGATCCAGAAGGACCTGAACCTGTCCGAGGGGAACCTGCAGTGGATCGTGAACGCGTACACGCTCGTCTTCGGAGGCTTCCTCCTCCTCGGCGGGCGCGCGGGCGACCTGCTCGGCCGCAAGCGGCTGTTCCTCGTCGGCCTCGTGATCTTCACCGGCGCGTCCCTGCTCGACGGTCTGGCCTCGAGCGAGGGGATGCTGATCGGCGCCCGCGCGCTGCAGGGCCTCGGCGCCGCGCTGATCTCGCCGGCTGCCCTGTCGATCATCTCGACAACGTTCTCCGAGGGAGCCGAGCGCGCGAAGGCGCTCGGCGTCTGGGCGGCGATCGCGATCGGCGGCTCTGCCGTCGGCCTCGTGCTCGGCGGCCTGCTGACCCAGTACTTCTCGTGGCCGTGGATCTTCTTCGTCAACGTGCCCGTCGGCATCGTCGGCTTCGTCCTCTCGCTCCGCCTGATCCCCGAGTCGAGGGACGCGCACGCGCACCGGAGCTACGACATCGCCGGCGCCGTGACCGTCACCGGCGGGCTGATGGCGCTCGTCTATGCGATCGTCGGTGCGCAGCAGGCGGGCTGGGGCTCCGCGAGGACCCTCGGGTTCTTCGCCCTCGCCGTCGCCCTCCTGACGACGTTCGTCGTCGTCGAGCTCCGCGCGAAGGCGCCGCTCGTGCGGCTGTCGATCTTCCGGACCAGGTCGCTCCTGACCGCGAACGTCGCGATGTTCCTCGCGATGTCGGGCATGTTCGCGATGTTCTTCTTCAACACGCTGTACATCCAGCGCGTGCTCGGCTACGGGCCGCTCGAGGCGGGCGTCGCGTTCCTGCCGTTCTCGCTCGGGATCATGATCTCGGCCGGCGTCGCGTCGCAGTTCGCGCCGCGGATCGGCGTGCGGCCGGTCGCCGCGGCCGGGATGATCCTGAGCGCCGGCGGCCTGCTGCTCCTGACGCAGCTGCCGGTCGACGGGTCATACCTGACGAACGTGCTCCCGTCGATCGCGCTCTCGTCGCTCGGAATGGGCGCGGTCTTCATGCCGCTGACCCTGATCGCGACGACCGGTCTCGAGGACGCCGACCAGGGGCTCGCGTCCGGCCTCTTCAACACGTCGCAGCAGATCGGCGGCGCCCTCGGCCTGGCGGTGCTCTCGACGCTCGCGACGAGCAAGTCGTCGTCCGCCGGCGGGTCGCAGCTGCACGCGCTGGTCGTCGGGTTCCACTGGGCGTTCGCGGCCGGTGCGGTCGTCATGCTCGCCGCCCTCGCCGTGATGGTGGCGCTCCTGCGGGCGCGGCACGTGGCGCGGATCGAGGAGCAGGCGGCGTCCGGCGAGCCGGTGATCGTAGGGGCGTAGTGGCATCGCCGGTGACGACGGCGCTTCGTGCCGACGCGCAGCGGAACCTCGACCGGATCCTGGTCGCGGCCGCCGACGCGTTCGCCGAGCTCGGCCCGGACGTGACGATCGACGAGATCGCGCGCCGGGCCGGGGTCGGCCACGGCACGGTGTTCCGCCGCTTCCCGACGAAAGAGGCGCTGCGCGCCGCGGTGCTGAGGAGGCGTCTCGACGAGCTGCTCGAGCGGTCGCGGGCTCTCCTCGCCGAGCCCGACGCGGGCGCTGCGTTCGTGGAGCTCGTCTGGGCCGCAGCCGAGTCCTGTCGCCGAGACCGCTACCTCTTCGAGGGCGTCGAGACCTGCGGCGAGCTCGAGGTGACGGAGGGGAAGCAGGAGCTGCACGAGATCGTCGACAAGCTGATCCGCCGCGCGCGACGGGCGGGTGCCGTCCGCGCCGGGCTCGACGCACGCGACGTCGGCGCGCTCGTCGGCGCCGCCATTCAGGCCGCTGCGCACGCGGAGCGGGACGAGGACTGGCGGCGGTACGTGCAGGTCGTGCTGGCCGGCCTTCGTCCCTAGCACGGCCGGGGCGTCTCTGCGACGCTGTGCCGGGATCGGTGTCGCATGAGAGCCCTCTCGCGGATGACGTTGTCCCGTGTGCCGCTTCTGTGGCGCGTCTTCGCGATCAATGCCGCCCTGCTCGTGGCGGCGACGCTGATCCTCGCGCTGACGCCGGTGACGGTGCACGCCCCGATCGCGCTCGTCGAGGGTGCCGACCTCGTCATCGGCCTCCTGGTCATGCTGGCGGCGAACTTCGTGCTGCTGCGGCGCACGCTCGCGCCGGTCGACCGGCTCGTCGAGCGGATGCACACGGTCGACCTGCTGCGGCCGGGGCAGCGGCTGCCGCGCGACGGCGGCGTCGAGGTGGAGGCGCTCGTGACGTCGTTCAACCAGATGCTCGACCGGCTCGAGGAGGAGCGGCGCGAGAGCGGGCGCCGCGCTCTGCAGGCACAGGAGGCCGAGCGCCTCCGGATCGCCCGCGGCCTGCACGACGAGGTCGGGCAGGTGCTGACCGGCGTGCTGCTTCGGCTCGACGACGAGGAGACGAAGGTCGCGGTGCGGCAGGCGCTCGAGGAGGTGCGCCGCATCGCGCAGGAGCTGCGGCCGGAGATGCTCGAGCACCTCGGCCTCGTCAGCGCACTGACCGAGCTCTCGCGCAGGTTCGCGGACAGCAGCGGCCTGCGCGTCGAGCGGCGTTTCGCCGACGACCTTCCCCCGCTGTCGGACGAGGCCGAGCTCGCCGTCTATCGCGTCGCGCAGGAGAGCCTGACCAACGTGGCGCGCCACGCGGAGGCGAGCAACGTGCTGGTCTCGCTCGGTCGCGGCAAGGCGAGCGTCGTCCTCTCGGTCGCCGATGACGGACGAGGAATGTCGCAGGCGGTCGCCTCGAACGGCCACGGCGGCCTGCGCGGCATGCGCGAGCGGGCGCTGCTCGTCGGCGGCGCGCTCGCGATCAAGCGCAGCCGGACCGGCGGTGTCGAGGTGCGGCTCGAGGTCCCGGCGGAGGCGAGCTGATGCCGACGTGCATCTGGCGATTCTGGATGTGTCGATGCCTTGACAGGCTGGGGACGAGCGACCGGGTCGAGTTGACCCGTTACGCGATCCGCCGCGGCCTCATCCAGCCCTGAGCGCGACGGCATGGGGCGTCGTCGCTCCCCGGATCGGGTCGCGAGCCGATGGCCGCGCCGACTGCGTGCCGCCACGATGCCCGTAAGACACCGGCAGAGGAGGCCTCGGATGCGGATCTCGTTCAACACCAAGAACCCCTTCGGATTCCTGTTCGTGACGTCCAGGCGGGAGCAGTACCTGGCGCAGTACGTCGTGCGGGAGTACGCGCGCGGCCGGACGCTGCAGGAGGTGCTCGACGATCCGTACATCAGGAACCGCACGACGCCGTCGGAGCGGGCGCGGCTCCTGGAGCGGCCCGAGGTGATCGCCGCGATCGGCGAGCAGGCGCTCGCCGAGCTGCGGCTCGCGCCGGCAGGTGGTGGGTCGTGAGGACGATCCTCTGCGGCGTCGACGGCTCGGTCGACGGCCGGCTCGCGCTGCGCGCCGCGGCCCGTCTCTCGGCCCAGCTCGACGCGCGCCTCGTCGTCGCGCACGTCGTGCACGTGCCGCCGGCGACGACGCGGATCGGCCCGATCGGCGGCCCGACCTCGTTCGCCGCGCCGGTCGGCGCCGAGCTCGAGGTCGGTCGCAAGGTGCTCGAGCACGTCGTGCACGAGGAGGGGCTCGGCGACGCCGAGCAGCGAGTCGTCTACGGCTTCCCGGCCGACCGGCTCGCCGACCTCGCCGACGAGGAGGATGCCGAGCTGATCGTCGTCGGCTCCCGCGGGCGGGGCGCCTTCAAGGCGGCGTTCCTCGGAAGCGTGTCGGCCGAGCTGATCGGTGTCGCGCGTCGCCCCGTTCTCGTCGTGCCTCCCGGCGCGGCGCTCGCCGGTGACTCGGGGTTGGACAGGGCCCCGGTCGGGGCAAATCGCTAGGCGAAGGGCTTCGTCACCATGTCGAGCACCACGAGCATGAGCACCGCGATGTCGAAGCGGCCGATCAGCATGATCCGGTCGATCAGCGCGAGCGTCTCGGGATGCTCGGGCCCGTTCTCCTGCGCGGAATGCTCGATCCTCTTCGCGAGCGGCGACATCACTGTCAGGCCGACGATGAACGTGGCCGCGTAGCCGACGAGGCCGGCCACGATCCAGAAGTGGCCCCAGCCCCAGCTCGTGTTGATCATCATCGCGATTCCCATCAGGAACGTGACGAGACCCGAGGGGGCGAAGACCCGCTCGCCCATGAACGCGGCCTGCTGGGCGATCGAGACGACCGACGCGGTGTCGTTCGAGAACTGTGCGCGCATGGCGAGCAGCATGATCGTCATCCCGCCGCCGACCCAGATGACGGCGAAGACCACGTGCACGGCTTTGAACGCGGCGTACCAGTCGTTCGGGAGCAGTGCCGACCCGGAGAAGGCAAAGATCGCGCCGACGACGAGGACGGTTACGAGGATCGCGTAGGTGAGGTTCTTCGAGCCGCGGGTAGGCGCGAGCGACCCCGTTGCGGGCGTGTCCATACCGTGGATTGCAACAGGTCAGGCGGGAGTATTCAAGGCCCGCGCCGCGACGACCCACTCCTCGACGTCCGGCAGCTCGCCGGTCTCGTACGCCCAGACGTTCCGGATCACGCCGTCGCCGTCGACGAGGAACGTCGTCCGCCGGGCGACGCCGCGCAGCCCCCGGTGCTCGAACGCGATCCCGAACGCGTGCACCGCCTCGCCGTTGAAGTCGGAGAGGAGCCCGAAGTTGAGATCGAGCGCCTGCGTCCACGCGATGTGCGTCCACGGGGAGTCGCGGGAGATGCCGATCGGCTGCACGCCCGCCTCGTCGAAGTCCGCTCTCCTGTCACGCAGGAGCTCCAGCTCGTTCGTTCAGGTCGAGGACCAGTCGAAGAGGTAGAAGACGAGCAGCTTGGGCCCGTCCTCGACGAGCTCCGTCATCGTCACCGGCTCGTTCGGCCCGAGGAACACCGTTGCCTCGGGGATGCGGTCGCCGACCTCGAGCACGACGCGACTCTACTCGTCCACCGCTGCGTGCCTCTTCGCCAACGCATCGAGTCGATTTGATCTACAGTCGCCGGCTGTGAGCACCTCGGCCGTGCTCGCCCGGCGGCTCGGCACCACCGACGCGGTCGTGATCGGGCTCGGCTCCATGGTCGGCGCCGGTGTCTTCTCGGCGTTCGCGCCCGCAGCGGCTGCGGCGGGAAGCGGCCTCCTGATCGGGCTGGCGCTCGCCGCCGGCGTCGCCTACTGCAACGCGGTCGCCTCGGCGCAGCTCGCGGTCCAGTACCCGACGTCCGGCGGCACGTACGTCTACGGGCGTGAACGACTCGGGGACTGGTGGGGGTTCCTCGCCGGCTTCGGGTTCGTGGTCGGCAAGACCGCCTCGTGCGCCGCCATGGCGCTCACGTTCGGCGCCTACGTCGCTCCGGGCTCGGAGTGGGGCAGGCGCGGGGCGGCGCTCGCGGCCGTGGCCGTCCTGACGACGGCAAACCTCCGCGGCATCTCGCGCACGGCGAGGCTCACGCGCGTGCTCGTGGCGCTGTCGCTCACCGCGCTCGCGGTCGTCCTGGCGGCGATCGCGACGAGCGGGCACGTCGAGCTCGCGAACCTCGCCGGCCGGCACGGCGGGGCGTACGGGATCCTGCAGTCGGCGGGCCTCCTGTTCTTCGCCTTCGCCGGCTACGCACGCATCGCGACGCTCGGCGAGGAGGTGCGCGATCCGGCCCGGACGATCCCGCGGGCGATCCCGCTCGCGCTCGGCCTCGCCGTCGGCGTCTACCTGCTCGTGGCCCTCGCCGCATTGTCGGCGGCGGGCCCGTCGGCCCTCGCCGCGAGCCCGGCGCCCGTCGCGGCCGCCGTCGACGCGGCCGCGGTCACCTGGTCGCTCCCGGTCGTGCGTGCGGGAGCGGCCGTCGCGAGCCTCGGCGCGCTGCTCGCGTTGATCGCGGGCATCGGGCGGACCGCGCTCGCGATGGCGAGGAACGGAGACCTGCCCCGGCCGCTCGCGTCGGTCGACGAGCGGCGCAGCGTCCCGGCCCGTGCCGAGCTCACGGTCGGGGCTGTGGTCGCGATCCTCGTCGCCACGACCGACCTGCGCGGCGCGATCGGCTTCTCCTCGTTCGGCGTCCTCGTGTACTACGCGATCGCGAACGCGTCCGCGTACACCCAGAGGCCCGAACATCGGCGCTGGCCGCGCGCGCTGAACGTCGCCGGCGTCGCGGGGTGCGTCACGCTCGCGGCGACCCTGCCTGCCGCCTCGGTCGTGGCGGGCCTGCTGGTGCTCGGTGCGGGCCTCGCAGGTCGGGCGATCCTCCAGGTCAGGGGCAGCACCAGCGGCCGGCCAGCTCGAGCGTGGGGCCGAGGGCGTCGTCACGCGGGAACTGCTGCCGGATGTTCGCCACCGCCCGAGCCTTCGAGCCGTGGAGGAAGACCCACTGGTTCGCCGCCGGCCAGTTGACGAGGAGCCACCTGCCGTTCGGCGACCACGCGACGTCACCGAAGTCTCCCGGGCCGGCGAAGAGAAGCGGCGCACTTCCCGGACGGTCGACGTCGACGAGTCGCACCTCGCTGCGCTGCGGAAGACGGACGACGACCGCGAGGTCGTGTGAGCCCGGCCGGAACGAGCCGGCGAGGAGCTCCGCGCTGAGCATCGAGATCGTGCGGCGAACGCGGCCTTCTGCGTCGAGGACGACGATCCGCTTCGGAGAGAAGACGGCGAGGTAGCGGCCGTCGCGCGACCATTCGAGGCCGGTCGGGGTGACGGTGATCGGCCGCCGCCAGAGCAGCTTGCCGGCGTCCGCCGTGCGGAGCACGATCGCGCCGCCCGTGTAGTAGGCGAGGACGTGCAGCCGCGCCGGGTCCCAGGCGGGCAGCGAGCCGAAGCGGTCGAGCAGGCGATCGTCCGTCCCGTCTCCCGCGACGACGCGCAGCCCGCTCGCCGACTCGTAGGCGATCCGCGTGTCCGTGCGTGTTCCCTCCCAGGTGGGACTCGATGGGTCGCGTCGCGCGAGCGACCAGCGGACGTCGCCGTCCGGGTCGAGTGCGAGCAGCCTGTCGCCGTGCGTCGCGACGACGTAGAGGCCGTGCGGCGACCAGTCCGCGTCGTCGTACGGCCCGAGCTTGCGCATGAACCCGTTGTCGCGCACGAGCCACACGCCGCCGTGCTCCGCGGAGACGACGAGCAGCTTGCCCGACGCCGGGAGCGAGAAGAGCGCCGGTTCCGCGTGCTCGAGCCCGACCGCCTTGCGGACGCGCTGGAACACGGCCTGTCCCGGCGGCGAGAGCGCGGCGCCGACGACGAGGGCCGCGAGCGCCACCGCCGCAGCCGGTACCAGCCTGTTAGCGGCGCGCCGGCGGGGCGCGCGGGGCGCCCGCTCCTCGAAGGCGCGTCGCACGACCTCCCAGGCCCTGTCCTCAGGCGTCATCTCTCATCCGGTCCAGGCCGCGCCGGAGCCGCGAGTTGACGGTGCCGCGCGGTAGGCCGAGCAGCTCCGCGATCTCGCCCGGGGTGTACTCGAGCACGTAGCGGAGGACGACGACCGCCCGGTGCTCGGGCGGCAACCCGGCGATGCGTCGGAGCGTCCCGTCGCCCGGCTCGGGCGCGGACGGCGCGGGCAGCTGCTCGCCGAGCTCGACCTCGGCGCGGAGCCGGCGCGCCCGCGTCCAGTCGATTGCGCGGTTGACGACGATCCGGTGCAGCCACGGCCCGAACGGGCGGCGGCGGTCGAAGCGGTCGAGGTTGCGAACCGCGGCCAGGAACGCCTCCTGCGCGATGTCCTCGGCGGCCGCGGCGTCTCCGGTGACGAGGCGCGCCGCGCGGAAGGCGCGTGGCCAGTGGGCGCGGAAGAGCTGCTCGAGGTCGTCGACCGAGCCGTTCTGGGCACCGCGGATCCAGGCGTGCTCCGCCACACGAGAGGCGTACGGCTGCGGGACCTCCCGAGGTCCCGCAGCCGTACTCGACGCATGAGACGCCTCGTGATCCTCTTCACCGGTTGCGCGCTGCTCCTCCCCGGCGCCGCGCGCTCCGCCGCCTGCTCGCCGCTCGACTGTGGCCCGAGCCAGGTCGCGGTCTCGAACGGGACGCTCCTCGCCTATCGGACCGCCTCCCACGGGCCGGTCTCGGTCGCCGACCTGCGCAGCGGCGAATCGCTGTTCTCGCTGCCGTGGGGCTTCGTCTACGGGAAGGTGCTCGTCCACCAGGAAGGCAACCGCATCGAATGGTACGACGCCACGACCGGGAAGAAGACCGCGCAGCGGGCGCTGCCGTGGAAGATCAGGCTCGCCGGCGCGTCGCAGGACGGAAGCCGCGCGGTCGCGTTCCGCGCGAAGACGCTCGTCGAGCTGGTCACGCCGACGTCCGTGCGCGAGGTGCCGCTGCCGAAGGGCAACTGGGACTTCGACGCGCTGCGCGGCAACCACCTCGTCCTGATCCAGCTGCGGGCCGGCGGGTACCAGGTGCGCCTACTCGACCTGGCACACCGCACGTCGCCGCCGACGCTCCTCAAGGATCCCCACGAGTCGGGGACGATCTGGGGCCAGGCGTGGTCACGCCTCTCCTCGCCGGACGGCCGCTACGTCTTCACGCTGTACCTGGCGTCGAACGGCGCCGCGATGGTGCACGAGCTCGACCTCGTGACGGCGAAGGCACGCTGCATCGACCTGCCGGGCACAGGCGACTACGGCTCGGGCACGTCCTGGGGCATGGTGCTCGCACCCGACCGGCGGACACTCTGGCTCGCGAGCCCGGGCTACGGCCGCGTCGTCGGGATCGACATCCGCACCCGCAAGATCGTCGACACATTCCGGATCTCGCTCTCGTACTGGAACCTCGGCAACCCGACGCGCACCGCGATCTCGCCCGACGGCACGCAGCTGGCGCTGACGGACGGTGAGACCGTCGCGCGGGTCGACCTGCACCTGCGCAGGGTGGCGGGTCGTACCCCGGCGGCGCGCGCGGTCGCGCTCGGCTACTCGCCCGAGACGGGAGAGCTCAGGATGCTGCGCTGAGCGCCGCCTCGGTCGCGCCGGCGATCTCGCGGACGACCTCGACGATGTCGCGGTTCGCGTTCCAGACGCGCAGCTGCCGGTCCGAGCCGTTGCCGCGGGAGAGGATCTCGCGCACGCCTTCGAGCTCGCGCTCCGAGCCGAGCTCGCGGGCGTGCGGCTCGAGGTCGCGCAGCGTCCGCCGCACGAGCTGCGCGACCGGCACACGGTTGCGCCGCCCGGTGGCGAGGTCCATCACCGGCGCCTCGAGCCCGTAGCGCGCCGCGAGCCACTTGTTCTCGGTCGTCAGGATGCGGTGCCAGCTCGGGATGTCCTTGCCCTCGTCGTGCAGCTCGCAGAGCATCTTCACGAGCGCCTGGAAGTACGCTGCGATCGCGACGACGTCCTCGAGCCGCGTCACTGCGTCGCACACGCGCATCTCGATCGTGCCGAGCCGCGGGTGCGGTCGGATGTCCCACCAGATGTGCGTGTAGTCGGCGATGCAGCCCGTGCGCTCCAGCTGGCCGACGACCTCGGCGTAGTCGGCGTAGTCGCGGAAGCGAGGCGGCGGCCCCGAGCGCGGGAACGCCGCGAACACCATCTGCCTGCTCGAGGAGAGGCCCGTCGGCTCGCCGCGCCAGAAGGGCGACGACGCCGACAACGCCAGCATCTGCGGCAGGTGCAGCAGGAGCCCGTTCATCACCTGGACCGCCTTCTCGGGATCGTCGACCGCGACGTGCATGTGCATGCCGAAGATCAGCTCGCGCCGCGCGATGTACTGCAGCTGGTCGACGAGGTTCCGGTAGCGATCGCGGGCCGTGATCCGCTGGCGCTCGAAGAGCGAGAACGGGTGCGTGCCGGCCGACCCGAAGCGGCAGCCCTGTTCTCGGGCGACGTCGGCGACGTACGCGCGCAGTTGCTGCAGCGAACGCATCACGTCGGCTGCCGTGCGGCAGACCGGCGTCGTCACCTCGAGCACCGACTGCATCAGCTCCGCGTTGATGCGACCCTCGTGCTCGCCGTCCGCGACCGCCGCGAGCACCGAGTCGATGTGCTGGACGAGGTCCCACGTCTCGGGGTCGAGCAGCATGTACTCCTCCTCGACGCCGAGCGTGTACGGGTCGCCCTTGCCGAATGCGTGGTCGAGCACGCTCGCCCGTGCGCCCGCCGCCCCGGCTCCGCCCTTGCCCGTGATCGACGGCGGGTAGATCTGCTTCACGAGGGCAGTATCGCCGCTTCCGCCTCGATCTCGACCAGCCAACGCGGGTCGAGCAGCTGCACGACGACGCCGGTGGTCGCCGGCCGTGCTCGCGCGAACGCCTCCCGATGTGCGCGGCCGACGTCGTCGATCAGCGAGGCGTCGGTGACGTAGATCCGCGTACGCACCACGTCGTCGAGCGACGCACCCGCCTCCGCGAGCACGCGCGCGATCCGCTCGAGGCACACGAGCGCCTGCTCGTACGCGCCCGCGGGCGGGTCGGCGTCGCCCGGCATGATCGGCGCGGTGCCGGAGACGTGCACGCGGTCGCCGGCACGCACGGCGCGCGAGTAGCCGACCCGCTCCTCGAATGCGGTGCCGGAGGTGAAGGTGACCCGCTCCATGACGTACTAGTCTCGCGCCTCGTGGAGGCGCTGCGCCAGATCGAGGGTTGGCCGTGCGAGCATGCCGCGGTCGCGGTGACCGGCGCGGCCGAGGCGTCCGTCGGGTATGCCACCCGTCGCTTCCCCTGGGCGTCGGTGACGAAGCTCGCGACGGCCGTGGCCATGCTCGTCGCCGCGGAGGAGGGAATCGTCGACCTCGACGAGCCGGCCGGGCCGCCCGGCGCGACGTTCCGTCACCTGCTCTCGCACGCGTCGGGGCTCCCGTTCGACGAGGGTACGCCGATTGCGCGCCCGGGCACGCGACGCATCTACTCGAACTACGGCTTCGAGGTTGCCGCGGCTGTCGTCGCGGAGCGCGCGGGGATGCCGTTCGCCGACTACTTCGCGGAGGTGTGGCGCGGCACCACCCTCGTTCTCTCCGGGTCGGCGGGGTCGGGCGCCGCGGGCACGCTCGACGACCTGGTCGCCGTCGCCCGGGAGCTCCGGGAGCCGAGGCGGATCGCGCCGGAGACGCTCGACGAGGCGCGTGCCGTCCAGTTCCCGGGGCTCGTCGGAGTCGTGCCGGGCTTCGGCCGGCAGGAGCCGAACGACTGGGGGCTCGGCTTCGAGCTTCGAGATGCGAAGTCGCCGCACTGGACCGGCGCGCGGAATTCGCCGCGCACGTACGGCCACTTCGGCCGCAGCGGCACGTTCCTCTGGGTCGATCCCGACGCAGATGTCGCCCTCGCGTGCCTCACCGACCTCGCCTTCGGCGACTGGGCGCGCGAGGCGTGGCCGCGCCTCGCCGACGCGGTCCTGTCCGAAACGGACTAGTCCAGGGACTGTCCCTGGACATGGCTCAATGAGACAGGAAGTCGAGCAGTAGCCGGTTCAGCGCGTCGCCCTGCTCGACGCCGACGAGGTGACCGGCGCCCGGGACGACGGCCAGCTCGGCGTTCGGTAGCTCGCGGGCGAGGTGCTCCGCGATCGCGCGGAAGTCGGCCTTGTCCTCGTCGCCGACGACGACGAGGGTGGGGACGACGAGTGTCGAGAGCGACGCCAGCTCCGGCCACGTCACCTCGGGCTCGATGCTCGGCGGCTGCAGCTCGAACGACCGCCGCAGCTGCGGCCGCACCTCCTCGTGGAACTCGGGCTTCAGCCAGAAGTCGAGGTTCACCTGCACGGCACGAACGAGGTCGCCGGCCCGAAACGCCTCGTCCTCGGCCGCCCAGTAGTCGCGCAGCTCCTGCGACCACTCCCAGTCGGGGAAGCCCGGGTCGACGAGCACGAGCCTCTCCACTCGCTCCTGGTGCGCGAGGGCGGTGCGAAGCGCGACCGCGCCGCCGAACGAGTTGCCGACGAGCGTCGCCGGCAGGTGCCCGGCCACCGTCTCGACGTACGAGAACGGCCCCTCGGGCAACGGCGAGTCGCCCCAGCCGGGCAGATCGAGCGCGACTACCTCGAACGCGCCTCCGAGCGCCGCGACCTGCCGCCGCCAGAGCCGCGAGTCGCCGAGCGCGGAATGGACGAGGACGACCCTTCTCAACCCTGTTCGTCGGGATCGGTCGTGCCGCGCATGTCCTCCTCTTCCTCCTGGCGTTCCGTCTGCGCCAGTTCCTCCTCGGTCTCGGTCGGCTCCGGGTTGTCCACCGTGTCCTCCTTCGTCGCGTCCTGCGGATTCTGCTCCCTCGGCACGAGCACGCGGAGCGCCCGCGGCTCGACGCGAAACTCGACCGGCGTCCGGAGCACCTCTGGCTCCCCGTCGACGGCGGCCCGCACGCGCCGCGCCGGCGTGTCGATCGTCACCTGCTCGCAGCTCCGCTCCTCCCAGTCGGCACGCAGGAGCCCGTGCGCCGCATAGACGTGGAGGAGCCCTCCGTCGAGTCGCTCGCGCTCGCCCAGTGACAGGACGCTCAGCTCGTAGGCGTTGTTCGCGACGAGCACGACCCGTGCGTGCACCGGCTCGCCGTCGATCGTCAGGCCCACGCCGTGGCGGTTCCGGACGACGGCCTCGAGCGCTCGCAGGCGCGCGAGCGCGTTCCGCCGCCGGCGGTGGCGCTCGCGCCGGTGGACGAGGTGCGCGTAGACGCCGAGCGAGACGTTGTTGAGGAACAGCCGGTCGCCCGCCCGGCCGACGTCGACCCGCCTCTCGACGCCGTTGCCGAACGCGTCGAGCGCCCCGGTGGGGTCGTCGCGGTCGAGCCCGAGATCGCGCGCGAAGTGATTGCGCGTGCCGAACGGGACGCAGACGAACGGCAGTCCCCGCTCGATCGCGACGCCTGCCACGATCGCGAGCGACCCGTCGCCGCCCGCCATCCCCAGCGCGCCGTCGTCCGCGCCCCGCGCGACCGCGGCCGGATCGTCGCCGTCGGCGAGGACGTGCGTGGCGATGCCGCGCGCCCGGGCCGCCTCGAGCAGCTCGTCGGCGCCGCCGTCCCCGGAGCTCGGGTTCACGATCAGCAAACACGTTCTCCTGGGCTTTCCCGCCCGAAAAAATGGGCCGATCGGCTCATGCGGACGTCCGGCCCGTTGACGATCATCGTCCCATGGACGAGCGCGGCACCCTGCACCGCATCGAGGACGACCTGACGGACACGTGGCTCGAGGAGCTCGCGACGCACGGCGTGCAGTCGATCGAGTCCTACCTCGCGAAGCACCTCGCGTTCCTGACGTTCCTCGACGAAGCCGCCTCCGCGTAGGAGGCCCGGCCGGGTCGCGGCGGGCCTACGCCCCCGCGAGCCCCAGCGCCTTCTCGAGCGACCCCTTCGGCATGGCGCCGACGGCCGACGCCTGCGGCTGACCGTTCTCGAACAGCACCATGAAGGGGATCGAGGCCACGCCGTAGCGCATCGCCAGGTCCTGCTGATCGTCGATGTTGACCTTGACGAGCTTCACCTGGTGCTCGTCGGCGATCCGGTCGAGGACCGGCGAGACCGCGTGACACGGCCCGCACCACTCGGCCCAGAAGTCGACGATCACCTTGCCGCCTTCCTTCAGGACCTCGTCTTCGAACGTCTCGGTGGTCGCGTTGGTCGTCAATGTGTTCCTTTCGTCTTTGGACGTGCCGTACGGGAAAACGGCGGGGTGGGGTCGTTTGTTCCCGCTCGCTACTCTCACCACTCATGTTCGAGCCGCTACCGGACAAGCCCGATCATCCCGCACTCGAGCTGGAGATGCTGGCGGCCTGGGAGCGGGAGAGCACCTTCGAGCGGCTGCGGGAACGGAACCGCGGCGGCCCGAAGTGGTCGTTCGTCGACGGCCCCGTCACCGCCAACAGGTTGTCGCTCGGCGTCCACACCGCCTGGGGCCGGACGCTGAAGGACGTCTTCCAGCGCTACCACGCGCTGCGCGGCTTCGACCAGCGCTACCAGAACGGCTTCGACTGCCAGGGGCTCTGGATCGAGGTCGGGGTCGAGCGCTCGCTCGGGCTCAACTCGAAGCGCGACATCGAGGCGTTCGGCCTCGAGGAGTTCGCGCGCCGCTGTCGCGAGGTCGTCGTCCACTCGTCCGACGCCCTGACGCGTGGCTCGATCCGGCTCGGGCAGTGGATGGACTGGGGCAACGACTACTTCACGTTCAGCGACACGAACATCGAGTACATCTGGAAGTTCCTGAAGATCGTCCACGGCCGAGGCTGGCTCTACATGGGCCATCGCTCGACCGAGTGGTGCCCCCGCTGCGGCACGTCGCTCTCGCAGCACGAGCTCTCGCAGTCGGGCGTCTACCAGGAGCGCGCCGACCCGTCGCTGTACGTCCGCTTCCCGCTCCTCGACCATCCGGGCGAGTTCGTCGTCGTCTGGACGACGACCCCGTGGACGCTGCCGGCAAACGTGGCCGCCGCCGTCCATCCCGACGCAGAGTACGGCCGCCGCGAGAACGGCGAATGGGTGGCGGCTTCCCTCTTCCCCGACGATACGTTCGTCGAGCGGCTGCCGGGCCGCGACCTCGTCGGCCGCCGCTACCGCGGCCCGTTCGACGACCTCGAGCCGGGCTCGCAGGTCGAGCACCGCGTGATCGCATGGGATGACGTGACGATGGATCAGGGCACCGGCGTCGTCCACATCGCGCCGGGCTGCGGCGGCGAGGACTTCGAGCTCTCCAAGGTCGAGGGCCTGCCGGTGCTGACGCCGGTCGACGAGTCCGGCCGCTTCTACGACGACTACGGCTGGCTGCACGGCCTCTCGACCACCGAGGCCGCCGACCAGATCGTGGGGCGGCTCGCCGAGACCGGCTTCCTCGTCGAGGCCGGCCTCTACACGCACGCCTACCCGCACTGCTGGCGCTGCGACACGCCGCTCATCTTCCGGCTCTCCGACGACTGGTTCATCTCTGTCGAGGAGATCCGGCCGACGCTGCTCGAGGAGAACGAACGCGTCGAGTGGGTGCCGGCGTACATGGGCAAGCGCATGGACGACTGGCTGCGCAACATGGGCGACTGGAACATCTCGCGCCGGCGCTACTACGGCCTGCCGCTCCCCTTCTACCCGTGCGGTTGCGGCCACCTGAACGTGATCGGCTCGAAGTCGGAGCTCGCAGAGCGTGCGGTGTCAGGGATGGAGCAGCTGGAGGAGCTCCGCCGGCCGTGGATCGACCGCGTCCCGATCCGCTGCGCGTCGTGCGGCGAGACCGTGGAGCGCATCCCCGAGGTCGGCGACGTCTGGCTCGACGCGGGGATCGTCCCCTTCGCGACGCTCGGCTGGGAGAACGACGAGTGGATCGAGGAGGGTTACGCAACCGGCGCTGCGCGCGGCCTGACGAAAGCCGATCTGCCCGACCACGCGTACTGGGAGACGTGGTTCCCCGCCGACTGGGTCAGTGAGATGCGCGAGCAGATCCGCCTCTGGTTCTACTCCCAGTTCTTCATGTCCGTCGCGCTCGTCGGGCGCTCGCCGTACAGACGCGTGCTCGCGTACGAGAAGATGCTCGACGAGACCGGCCGCGAGATGCACGCCTCGTGGGGGAACACGATCCCCGCGGAGGAGGCGTTCGCGCAGATGGGCGCCGACGTGATGCGCTGGCAGTACTGCGCGCAGCCGCCCGACCGCAACCTCCTCTTCGGCTACGGCCCGGCGCACGAGATCAAGCGCCGGCTGCTCACGTTCTGGAACTCGGCCCGCTTCCTCGTCGACTACGGGAACATCGAGGGCTTCGCGCCCTCGTGGGACGACCTCGACCCGTCGGGGCTCGAGCTGCGGCCGCTCGACCGCTGGCTCGTCGAGCGCACGAAGGAGCTGCTCGCGGAGGTGACCGAGGCGTACGAGGCGACACTGACGGTGAACGCCGTGCGAGCCTTCGACGCGTTCGTGGACGACGTATCGAACTGGTACATCCGCCGCTCGCGCCGCCGCTTCTACTCCTTCGACGAGGCGGCGTTCCGAACGCTGTGGTTCGCGCTCGTGCAGGCGCTGCGCGCGGTGTCGCCGATCATGCCGTTCCTCGCGGATCACCTCTGGCGGAATCTCGTCCAGGACGGGCCCGCGTCGGTGCACCTCGCGCCGTGGCCCGAGGTCGTGCAGCCCGACGCGAAGCTGCTCGCGGAGATCGGGGAGGTGCGGCGCGTCGTCGAGCTCGGACGTCAGGCGCGCGCCTCGTCGGGGCTGAAGCTGCGCCAGCCGCTGCGGCGGTTCGTGGTCGCGGGCGCGTCTGCGCAGGTCGAGCCGCACGCGGCCGAGATCCGCGAGGAGCTGCGCGTGAAGGACGTCGCCTTCGCCCCGGTGGAGGCGTCCGAGCTGCGCGTGAAGCCGAATCTCCCGAAGCTCGGGCCGAAGCTGGGGTCGAAGCTCCGCGAGGTCCGCGACGCCCTCGCGGCCGGCGAGTTCACCGAGCTCGAGGACGGGCGCTTCCAGGTGAACGGCCTCGTGCTCGAGGCGGACGACGTGCTCGTCGAACGCGTCGGCCGTGAAGGTTGGATCGTCGCGACCGACGGCATCCTGACGGTGGCACTGGAGACGGCGCTCGACGACGAGTTGCGGCTCGAGGCGCGGCTCCTCGACCGGGTCCACGAGGTGAACGTGCTGCGCAGGGAGAGCGGCCTCGCGATCACCGATCGCATCCGCCTCTGGCTGCCCGAGGAAGACCTGATCGAGCGCTACCTCGAGCGGATCATGCAGGAGACGCTCGCCCTCTCGGTCGAGCCGGGCGACCTGCGCCTCGAAAAGGCATGACCCGCGCAGCCGTCGTCGCTGCGCTCGTCCTTGCGTGCGCGGCGTGCGGCGGCGCGTCGGCTCCGTCGGGCGACCCCGGCCCGTTCGCGATGAGCGTGCTCGACCGGATCGTCCACAATCGCTACGGCGACGCGTGGGACGACCTGCATCCCGTCGACCGGAAGGCCGCCCCGCGCTCCGAGTACGTCGGCTGCGAGGGCCGCTCGCCCGTGATCGCCGTGCCGCGCACGGTCGAGGTCGTCTCGGTCAGGGACGAGTCCGTCGGCCTCGGCGACGGCACGTTCGTCGACAGCAAGGCGGTCGCGCTCCGCCTCGGCTTCGCCGGCGGCTACCGGCTCGTGCACACGGTGCACGTGGTCGCCTCCCACGGAAAGTGGACGTGGATCCTGCCGGGGTGGCGGTTCCGCGAGTACCGTGCCGACCGCTGCCCGACCGACGCCGGCTCGTCGCCGGCGCCCAGCTCGGCGTAGGGCCTCTAATACTGCTTTGTTAGTTCGGCAAGGGACCCGCGCTTCTGGGTCGAAGGGTGTCCGCGTCAGCGGTCATCGTTTGATCGGAGGAGCGGATGGGAGCGGTGCTTGAGGTCGAGATGCCGGCGGTCGAGACGCGGGAGCGTTTGGCCGAGTTCGTGGCCGGGGTTGTGCGGAGCCTTCCGCATGTGAGGCAGCGTGAGAACGCGCTTCTGTATGTGCGTGGGCTGCTCGAGCAGGGTGGGCGTAAGAGTCTGCAGCCGACCTTGTTTCGGCTCGAGGAGACGCCGGCCCGGTATGAGTCGGTGCAG
>DASUAX010000013.1:0-2952 GCA_035763525.1 Gaiellaceae bacterium | reverse complement strand
CTTCTACGCCGCGCACACCGACGAGAAGGTCGCCGAGGCGCTGCGCGCGAGCCACTGGTTCGAGGTGCGCGACTGGGTCGCCGCCGGCAGGCCGGGCTCTCTCTAGGCGAACACCTCGTTCGGCAAAGGCTCGCCTCGGAGGAAGGCGAGCACATTGTCGACGAGCACGCGGGTCATCGCCGCGCGTGTCTCGACCGTTGCGCTTGCGATGTGCGGCGCCAGCACGACGTTGGGGAGGCCGAGCAGGCGCTCGGGCACCCGCGGCTCGTGCGCGAAGACGTCCAGCCCGGCAGAGATCCGTCCCGAGGCGAGCTCGTCCACGAGCGCGTGCTCGTCGACGATCGCGCCACGGGCCGTGTTGATCAGCGTGGCGCCGTCCGTCAGCAGCGCGAGCCGTTCACGTGCGATGAGGCCCCGGGTCTCCGGTGTGAGCGGCACGTGGAGCGAGACCACATCCGCGGTGCCGAGAAGCTCCTCGAGCGCAAGCCCGTCGCTGCGCCGGTGGTGGACGACGCGCATGCCGAACGCCTCGGCGCGTCGCGCGACCTCCGTCCCGATCCGGCCCATGCCGACGAGGCCGAGTGTCGAACCGGCGAGATCGCGGCCGAGCAGCTCCGGTCGGGCCCAGCCTTCACGCCAGCGCAGCTCGCGCACGAAGCGGTCCGACTCGACGAGGTGGCGGCGGCACGCGAGGATCAACGCGAGGGTCAGATCGGCGACTGCGGCGTCGAGCACACCCGGCGTATTGGTGACGGCGATCCCGCGTTCGCGACACGCGGCAACGTCGACGGTGTCGTAGCCCACGCCATAGTTGGCGACGAGCCGCAGGTCGGGGAGGAGGGCGAGCTCCTCCGGGCCGACCGGGACGACCGCCGCGACGAGCGCGTCGACGCCCGGCAGCGGCCCGGGCGGCGGCCACCCCTCCAGCAACTCGACTTCCGGCAGCTCAGCCCACGCGGGGCCGGGGAATCGCTGGGTGGCGATGATGCTCACGTCCCGAGTATCTCCGCGAGCGGCCGCGTGTTCAGGACGGTCGCCGCACTCGCCCACCCGCGCCGCGCCGTCGTCACCGCGAGCCGCATGTTGTCGAGTCCCTGCACCGAATGCGCGTCGGTCGAGCAGACGACGGGGACGCCTGCCTCGACCGCGAGCCGCACCTCGGCGTCGCGCAGGTCGAGCCTGTCGGGGAGCCCGTTCGTCTCGAGCGCCACGCCGGTCTCGAGGGCGACCTCGATCGTCCGCTCGAGATCGAGCGCGTTCGGCGGCCGGTGGTTGAGGATCCGTCCGCGCGGGTGGCTGAGGCAGCGGACCGCGGGGTGCCGCATCGCCTCCGTGACACGCGCCGTCAGCTCCTTGCCCGGCAGGCGCTGTCCGGCGTGGAGGGAGAGCTGCACCCACTCGAGCTCGGCGAGTGCGTCGTCTGGCAGATCGAGGCTGCCGTCGGCGCGGATGTCGCACTCGGTGCCGCGCAGGATGCGGAAGGGCGCCAGCGCCTCGTTCGCCGCAGCGATCTCCTCCGCCTGCCGTCGCAGGGCATCCGCGTCGAGCCCGGGCACGACCCTCACGTTCGGGGTGTGGTCGCAGATGGCGAGGTACTCGTACCCGCGGTCGCGTGCGGCCGTCGCCATCTCGAGCACCGACGCCTTTCCGTCCGACCACGTCGTGTGGCAATGGAGGTCGCCGCGGATGTCCGCTTCCTCGACGAGCAGCGGCGGTGTTTCGCGGAAAGGCGACTCACGCAGCTCCGGCGGCAGCCACGTCAGGCCGAGGCGCACGTAGACCTCTTCTTCCGAAGGCGCCTCCGGCAGTGGCTCGAGCGCACCGACGTACGCGTCGGAGCCGGTCGCGCGGAGGAGGGCGGTGCCGAAGCCGTCCGGCGGCGCCACGACGAGCTCGACCGGAATTCCGTCCACCGTGACGCCGACCGCACGGCGTTCGTCACGCTCGAGCAGCGCCACGACCGCTGGATGCGCAACGAACATCGCGAGCGCCTCCGCCGTCGGCGAGACGAGGACGAGCCGGTGCACGAGCTCGCAGCCCCGCCGCAGCTCGCCCGCCGCGGCGGCGCCGAGCGGTGCGGCGATCGCGTCTGCCAGTGCGAACGCGCGGTTGCGGGTCAGCCCACGGCGCGCAGGCTGCGGCGCGCGCGACAGTGCCTCGAGGATCTTCGCCTCCGTCGCCGGTCCGACTCCCGGCGCTTCGCGCAGCCTGCCTTCCTCCGCTGCCGCGCGAAGCTCGTCGGCCGAGCGGACTCCGAGCGCGCGGCCGAGCGTGACGAGCCGCTGCGGGCCGAGACCGAGGTAGCGGCCGAGCGCCACGAGCTCCGGCTCGACCTCGCGCTCGAGCTCCTCGAGCTCGGCGATTCGTCCCGTCTCGACAAGCTCGCGCAGGCGGCGCTCGATGCCCGGGCCGATGCCGCGCAGATCGCGCGCCCGGCCGGTGCGCACGAGGTCTTCCACCGGAGCCGGAGTGGTGCGGATGAGGTCGGCCGCCCGGCGGTACGCGCGAATGCTCCACGTGGCCGCGCCGGCAAGGTCGAGCAGCGCGGCGTACGCCTCGAGGGTGCGAGCGATCTCGGCGTTGTCCACGGGGCTAGTGTCTCCCCGTGGCCACGGTCGTGATCCCGTTTGCCGGCGCGGAGGGGAAGACGCGCCTCCATTCTTCGCGCCGTGTCCGGACAGCTCTAGCACTCGCGATGCTCGAGGACGTCCTGGCAGCGTGCGTAGCAGTCGGGCGAACCCGGGTCGTGACGTCGGACGAGGACGGCGCCGCCGCGGCGGTCGAGGTGGGAGCAGAGGCCGTCTCCGATCCGGGCGGGGGCCAGGGGCCGGCCGTCCGGGCGGGCGTCGCGGGCCTCGAGCCGGGGGGAATCCTCGTCGTGAATGCCGATGTCCCCTGCGTCGTGCCGCACGACCTTCGCTCCCTGCTGGCGGCGACACCGGCAGGTGCTCT
>DASUAX010000012.1:0-3457 GCA_035763525.1 Gaiellaceae bacterium | reverse complement strand
CGCTGCGGCGTCCGCACGTGCACCGCGCCGGCGACCCGCGCGGTCAGATCGGCGAGTGGCGAGTCGATGACCAGCCGCCCTCTGTTGACGATCACCACGCGGTCGACCGTCTGCTCCACCTCCGCGAGCACGTGGCTCGAGATGAACACCGTCTTCCCCTCCTCGGCGAAGGCGCGCAGGAAGTCGCGCAGCCAGTGCATTCCCTCCGGGTCGAGCCCGTTCGCAGGCTCGTCGAGGACGAGCAGCTCGGGGTCACCGAGCAGCGCCACGGCGAGCGCGAGCCGCTGCCGCATCCCGAGCGAGTACGTCTTCACGCGCCGCCGCGCGGCGCGCTCGAGCTCGACGAGCCGCAGCACCTCGTCCACCCGTGAGACGGGCGTTCGCGTGGCAAGCGCGAGCGTGCGCAGGTGGTCGCGACCGCTGCGGCCGGGGTGGAAGTCGCTCGCCTCGAGGACCGCGCCCACGCGCCGCACCGGATCGGCCAGGTCGCGGTAGTGCCTGCCGAAGACGAGGGTGTCGCCGCTCGTCGGCGCCGAGAGACCGAGCAGTATGCGCAGCGTCGTCGTCTTCCCGGCGCCGTTCGGCCCCAGGAAACCGGTGACGGTACCCGGGGTAAGACCGAAGCTGAGGTCGTCGACGGCGACGAGGCTGCCGAAGCGCTTCGTCAGCGCCTCGACACTGACAACCGGCGTGTGCATCGCCTGAAGCGTCGCCGTCGGCAGCGCCGTTCGCATCGGGGTTTCTCCCTACACTCGTGCCGTGTCGGACGAGCGGGTCGCAGCGATCGTCGCGGAGGCGGAGGCGGCGCTCGACGGCGTCACCTGGCCGAGCCACGAGCTCGACGCGCCGGTGACGCCGCAGGACGAGCTCACGCTCTACCTCGGCGCGGCCGGGATGATCTGGGCGCTCCGCCGGCTCGGCTCCTCGCTCGACCTCGACGCGCTCGCTGCCGACGCGCTCCGCCGCTTCCGGGCGCTCGAGCAGCCGGAGACGCCCGCGAGCCTCCTCGTCGGCGAGACCGGGCTGCTCGTGCTCACGCGCGCCGACGACGACCGGCTGCGCGACCTCGTGCGCGCGAACGAGCGCTGCGCGACGTGGGAGCTCCTCTGGGGCTCACCCGGAACGATCCTCGCGGCGCGCGCGGCGGGTCTCGACGACGAGGCGCGCCGTTCGGCCGGCATCCTCGCCGAGGAGTGGGAGCGGAGCGACGGCCTCTGGACGCAGGAGCTACGCGACCAGCGCAGGCAGTTCCTCGGTCCGGCGCACGGCTTCGCCGGCAACGTGCACGCGCTGCGCGGCTTCCTCGACGACGACGAGCTTCGCCGGCGGATCGAGCCCGTCCTCCGCGAGCATGCCGTGTGGGACGGCGACACGGTCAACTGGCCACCCGTCCCGGGGCATCCGCTGGACCGGGTGCAGTGGTGTCACGGCGCGCCCGGCATCGTCGCCACGCTCGGCGACCTGCTCCCCGAGGACCTGCTGCTCGCCGGCGCCGAGACGACCTGGCGCGCGGGGCCGCTCGAGAAGGGCCCGGGCCTCTGCCACGGCACCGCCGGCAACGGCTACGCCCTCCTGAAGACGTACGTGCTGACGGGGGACGAGCTGTGGCTCGAGCGCGCGCGGTCGTTCGCCGACGCGGCGCTCTCGCAGCTGCAGAGCCGCTACTCGCTCTTCACCGGCGACATCGGCGCCGCGCTCTTCGCGCAGGCGTGCCTTGACGTGGACGCCCGCTTCCCGATCATGGACGTGCTGTGACGGACAAGGTGAAGCTCAGCTCGGGGGACCGCGTGCTGTTCCCGGACGACGGGATCACGAAGGGAGAGCTCTTCGACTACTACGACCGGGTCGCCGACGCGCTCGTGCCGCACCTGCGCGACCGGCCGTTCACGATGAAGCGCTGGCGCGAGGGTCTGCCCGGTGGCTCGTTCTTCCAGAAGCAGGCGCCGAAGGGGATGCCCGACTGGATCCCCACCCGGCAGTTCCGCACCTGGCCGCGCGGCGGCAAGGGAGAGACGCGGCTTGTCGACTTCCCCCTCGTCAACTCGCGCGAGGCAGTTCTCTGGATGGTGCAGATGCACTGCATCGACATGAACGCCTGGTACTCGCGCGTCGACAAGCCCGACCGGCCGGACTGGGTCGTCTTCGACCTCGATCCGCCGGAGGAGCCGGACGCGTTCGCGCTCTGCATCCGCGTCGCGCACCGCGTCCACGAGGCGCTGCAGGCGCTCGGGCTCGAGGGCTTCGTGAAGACGAGCGGCGCCGACGGCATCCACGTGCTCGTCCCGATCGCGCGCCGCTCGAGCTACGCCGACACGTACGAGTTCGCGGAGCTGCTCTCGCGGCAACTCGAGGCCGAGCATCCGGGCGAGGTGACGACGGAGTGGCTGAAGAAGAAGCGGTCGGGGGTGCTCGTCGACCACCGCCAGAACGGGCACGGGAAGACGATCGCCTCGGTCTACTCGGTGCGGCCGAAGCCGGGGGCGCCCGTCTCGACGCCGCTTGGCTGGGACGAGCTGACGGAGGACGTGCGGCCGCGCGACTTCACGATGGAGGTGGCGCTGCAGCGTGTCGCCGAGCGGGGTGACCTGTTCGAGCCGGTGCTGCACGGGAAGCAGGCGCTCGGGCCGGCGCTGCGGGCGCTGCGAAGGCAGTAGTTCTCCCCGATTCGGCCCTCTCCCGTGAGCCGCAGGATCGGAGCATGACCCTGCTGCCCAAGACCCCGATCGACCTCGCCCTCGCACCGGTGGCGGCCGAGATCGACCTCAACCTGCGCTCCCTGCGCGACGCGGAGCCCAATCTGCTCGTCGACCACGTCGCCTTCTCGCTCAACGCCGACCCGGGCGCCACGCGCGAGGAGCGGGCGCGGCAGGTGCTGGCGGTCGCGACCCGCCAGGTCGAGCTACACGGCTGGAAGGCTGAGATCAGCGACGACGCCACGCGCCTGCAGTTGCGCGGCGGCTCGGTCGACCTCGACGTCGGCCTCAGCGCGCGGCTCCGGGACTACATCGAGGTCGGCGTTTAGCCGTCAGGCGCCCTTCGACGCCTTCTTGTACGCCCGTTTCCAGGACTGGTAGCGGTCGAGCTCCTCGGGCGAGGTGACGTCGCCGAGCGTGGGGTGGTCGGGAGCGAGCTCCTCGGCAGCTTCGACGCCGTACTGCTTCGCGAGCACCGCGCCGAGCGACTTGATCTTCATCTCCCCGAAGCCGGGGAGGCCGCCGATCCGCTTGCGCAGGTCCTTCGCGTCGGACGCCTCGCGCCAGATGCGCGACGCGTCGCCGCCGTACTCCTCGGCGACGACCCGCGCGAGCTCCTCGACGCGCTTCGCCATCGAGCCGGGGAAGCGGTGGATCGCGGGCGGCGTCGAGAACGCCTCGGTCAGCTCCATGCCGGCGAGCTTGCCGGGGTCGAGCGTGCCCACGCGCTGCTTCAGCACGTACGGCCCCGCGAACGCCTTCTG
>DASUAX010000011.1:0-19801 GCA_035763525.1 Gaiellaceae bacterium | reverse complement strand
GGTGCGCCCATGTGCGAGATCTCGGCGTCGACGTCCACGCCGGCCGCCTTCAGAGCGGCATGGTCGGCCTCGATGTTCGTCGTGTCGAGGATGATCCCGGTCTGGCTCCCGCCGGCGGGCGTCCCGGGTGGCGGCGGGGCGATCGCAATCGTCGTCTCGGCGTCGCGAAGCTGCACCTCGACCCAGCGCGCGTCCGGCCCCATCGGCACGTCGACGACCTTCTCGAAGCCGAGACTGCCGACGTAGAAGTCGAGTGCGCGGTCGGTGTCGGCGACATTGACGCAGACGCGGCCGACGCGGGTCAGGTTGAGGCTCGTGGAGATTCTTGCCGACATCGTGGTTCCTCCTCTTCGGTCGTGTTCGTCGGTTCAGACTCGGGCGGCAGCCCGAACTCATCGCCGAACGGCATGAGGGCGCAGCTACGATCGAAACGCGGGCCGCCGGCCCGCCTTTTGGCGTGGAGAGACACGGGTGAACATCTCACTTCCCGTTGCGAACCCGGGTGTCCCGGATACCCGGTCACCGTTTCGCCTGCTCGTCTGGGTGGGCCGGTTCCAGCTGCGCACGCTCGGGCTCGGGGTGCTGTTCGGCGTCGGCTGGATGACGGCCCAGGCGCTGATGCCGCTCGCGATCGGCCGCGCGATCCAGAACGGGATCGCGAACCGCGACAACGGGTCGCTCGCCTTCTGGACGGGGCTGCTGCTCGCGCTCGGCGTGGCGCAGGCGGTCTGCGGGGTCATGCGCCACCGCCTCGCCGTCCTCAACTGGATCCAGGCGTCCTACCGGCTCGCGCAGGTGACCGCGCACCATGCTGCGCGCACCGGCGCGCCCGTCCGGCAGCGCGTGACGACCGGCGAGGTCGTCGCCACGGTCTCGAACGACGCCATGCGCGCCGGCGGCGCGTTCGACATCACCGCGCGGCTCGCCGGCGCGATCGTCGCCTACATCGTCGTCGCCTTCATCCTCCTGCACGCGTCCCTCACGCTCGGGCTCGTCGTCCTGCTCGGCGTGCCGCTGCTCGTGCTGCTGCTCGGCACGATCATCCGGCCGCTGCAGGCCCGCCAGCGCGAGCAGCGCGAGCAGGTCGGTCGTCTCACCGCGCTCGGCGCCGATACGGCTGCCGGGCTGCGCGTGCTGCGCGGCATCGGCGGCGAGAGCGCCTTCTTCGAGCGGTACCGGCGCAGCTCGCAGGACGTCCGCCGTGCCGGAGTGCGCGTCGCGCTGCCGCAGGCGACGCTCGACGCCGCCCAGGTGTTCATCCCGGGCGTTTTCGTCGTCCTCGTCACCTGGCTCGGCGCGCGATTCGCGGTCTCCGGCGACATCAACGCCGGCGAGCTCGTTGCCTTCTACGGCTACGCGGCCTTCCTCGTCATCCCGCTGCGCACGTCCGCCGAAGCGGTCGACAAGGTGACGCGCGCGTTCGTCGGCGCGCGCCGGATGCTGAACGTGCTCGAGGTGGAGCGCGAGCTGAGCGAGCCGGAGGCGCCCGCGCCCGAGCCTCCGGTCGGCGCCCCGCTCTCCGACCCGCGTTCCGGCCTCGTCGTTCGGCCGGGTGAGCTCCTCTGCCTCGTCGCTGCGCTTCCGGAGGAGGCTGCCGCGGTCGCCGACAGGCTCGGCGGCTTCGGTGCGGGCAACGACGTCCGCCTGGGCGACGTCCGGCTCGCCGACCTGCCGCTCGCGACCGTCCGGCGCCGCATCGTCGTCAGCGAGGCCGACCCGGTGCTGTTCGCGGGCACGCTCCGGCACGAGCTCGACCCGTGGGGGCGTGCCTCAGGCGACGCCGAGATCTTGCGCGCGGTCTCCGTCGCGAACGCCGAGGACATTCTCGAGGCGCTGCCGGAAAGGCTCGATGCGCCGGTCGAGGAGCGCGGCCGCTCGTTCTCGGGCGGGCAGCGGCAGCGGCTCGTGCTCGCGCGCGCCCTGCTCTCGGCTGCCGAGGTGCTCGTGCTCGTCGAGCCGACGAGTGCCGTCGACGCCCACACCGAGGCGCGGATCGCCGAGCGGCTTCGCGCCGCGCGCGACGGGCGGACGACCGTGATCGCGACGACGAGCCCGCTCGTCCTCGACCGCGCCGACCGGGTGGTCCTGCTGCTCGGCGGCCGCGTCGCGGCCGAGGGCCGCCACCGCGCGCTCCTGCGCGACGACGCCGCCTACCGCGAGATCGTGACGCGAGGGGAGGAGGAGTGAGCCGCCTGCTCCCGGTCGCCGACGGGCCGGAGCTGCGCGAGCAGGCACGGGCGCTCGGCCGTCGCCATCGCCGGGCTCTCATCGGCACCGTCTCGCTGCACGCCGGCGCCGCAGCGACCGGCCTCGCGGGCCCGCCGATCCTCGGCAGGCTCGTCGAGGCGGTCCGCAGCGGCACGACCCGCGGCCACGTCGACCGCGTCATCCTCGTCCTCTGCGCGTTCCTGCTCGCGCAGACGGCCCTCACCTGGCTCGCGCGGCGCGCGTCGTTCGTCCTTTCCGAGAAGATGTTCGCCGAGCTGCGCGAGGACTTCATGCGCCGCGTGCTCGGGCTGCCGCTCTCGACCGTCGAGCGCGCCGGCACCGGAGACCTCGTCTCACGTACGACCGCCGACGTCGACTCGCTGACGCGGACGGTGCGCTTCGCCGTCCCCGAGACGACGATCGCGCTGATCACGGTGGCGCTCACCGTCGCGGCCGCAGTCTGGGTGAATCCGCTCGCCGCGATCTCGTGCCTCGCCGGGGGGCCAGTGCTCTGGCTCGGCACGCGCTGGTACCTGAAGCGGGCGCCGCAGGCGTACCTCGCCGAGCGCGCGAGCTATGCCGTGCTCGCGGGCACGGTCGGCGAGACGGTCGAGGGCGCGCGCACGGTCGAGGCGCTCGGCCTGGACGACGAGCGCGTCCGCCGGATCGACGACGACCTGCGCGAGAGCTATCGCCGCGAGCGGCGCACGCTCTACCTGCGCACGGTCTGGTTTCCCTCGGCCGAGTTCGGCTACGTGCTCCCGGTCGGCGCCGCGCTCGCGTGGGGCGGCTGGCTCGTCTCGTCCGGGCACGCGACGCTCGGCGAGGTGACGGCCGTCGCGCTCTACGTCGTCCAGCTCGCCGACCCGGTCGACAGGCTCATCTCGTGGCTCGACGAGATCCAGGTCGGCGCCACCTCGTTCGCGCGAATCGTCGGGATCGCCAACGTCCCGCCCGACCGCACCGCGACCGACGAGCTGCCCGAGGACGAACGACTCCGGGCGCACGAGGTGCGCTACGCATACGCCGAGCGCGACGTCCTGCACGGCATCGACCTGCACCTCGAGCCGGGGGAGCGCGTCGCCGTCGTCGGGCCGTCGGGCGCCGGGAAGTCGACGCTCGGCCGGCTGCTCGCCGGCATCCACCCGCCGCGCCGCGGGCGCGTCGAGCTCGGCGGCGTCGAGCTCGTCGACCTGCCGCTCGACACCCTCCGCAAGGAGGTCGCGCTCGTGACGCAGGAGCAGCACGTCTTCGTCGGCACGCTCGAGGACAACCTCCGCCTCGCGCGGCCCGGGGCGGACCGGGCGCAGCTCGAGGCCGCGCTTGCGGCCGTCGACGCGCTCGCATGGGTCGAGGCCCTGCCGCAGGGGCTGGAGACCGTCGTCGGGACCGGCGGGCAGGTCCTCTCGCCCGCGCAGGCGCAGCAGCTCGCGCTCGCGCGGCTCGTGCTCGCCGACCCGCACACGCTCGTCCTCGACGAGGCAACGTCGCTCCTCGACCCGCGCGCGGCGCGGCACCTCGAGCGTTCGCTCGCGTCGGTGCTCGACGGCAGGACCGTCGTCGCGATCGCGCATCGGCTGCACACGGCGCACGACGCCGACCGGGTGGCGGTCGTCGAGGACGGCAAGCTCGAGGAGCTCGGCACACACGACGAGCTCGTCCGGCGCGGCGGCTCGTACGCGGCGCTCTGGGACTCCTGGCACGGCGAGGCGCAGTAAGGTCTCCCCGATGGAATCCACCTCCCTGACCCGGCGGCAGCTGGTGGGCCAGGGCGCGCGGATCGCGGCCGCGGCGGCGCTCGCAGCGCCGCTCGATCTGCTCGCACGCACGGGCGACGCGCTCGCGGCGCCGACCGACGTCTGGAACTTCGTCACCCGCCGCGACCTCCACCCGCCGCGCCTCACGGTCCTCCGCGACGGGAAGACGGCGCCCGGCCATCTCTTCCTCGCCCCGTCCTCGGGGCCCGGGCAGCGCGGCGTGCTGATCGCCGACGAGCGCGGCGAGCCGCTGTGGTTCCACCCGACGACGCCGCAGACGGCCATGAACTTCCGGCCGGGCATCTTCCGCGGCAAGCCCGTGCTCACCTGGTGGGAAGGGAAGGCGACGAGCGGCCTCGGCACGGGGACGCACGTGATCCTCGACGACACCTATCGCGTCGTCGCGCGTGTCCCTGCCGGCGGCGGCCGCGAGTCCGACCTGCACGAGTTCCTGCTCACCCCGCAGGGGACCGCGCTCGTGACGAGCTACGAGGTGCGGGACGCGAACCTGACGGCGCTCGGCGGCCCGAGCTCGGGGCGCGTGATCGGCGGCGTCGTCCAGGAGCTCGCGCTGCCGAGCGGGCGCGTGCTCTTCGAGTGGCGGAGCCTCGACGAGGTCGGAGTCGACGAGACGCACGCCACGTGGAACGGCCATCCGCTCGACTACTTCCACGTCAACTCGATCGACCTGACCGAGGACGGCGGCCTGCTCGTCTCCGCCCGGAACACGTGGGCCGTCTACAAGGTCAGCCGCAAGACCGGTCGCATCGTGTGGCGGCTCGGCGGCCGCAAGAGCGACTTCCACATGGGGCCCGGAACCGTCTTCGCGTGGCAGCACGACGCCCGGCACATGGGCTCGAACCGGATCTCGATCTTCGACGACGGCGCGCAGCCGCAGGTCGAGCCGCAGTCGCGCGGCCTCGTGATCGAGCTCGACGGCCGCAACCGCACCGCCCGGCTCGTCCGCAAGTACACGCACCGGCCGCGCCGGATCGTCAGCCGCTTCATGGGCAACATGCAGGCGCTCCAGAACGGCAACGTGCTGATCGGCTGGGGAAGCGAGCCGTACCTCACGGAGTTCGGGCCCGACGGCAGGATCGAATTCGACGCCCGCCTCCCGCACGGCGGTCAGAACTACCGCGCTTTCCGCTTTCCGTGGAAGGGCAAGCCGCATCTGTCGCCGTCGGTCGCGTATCGCTTCGCCCGCGGGCAGGGAACGCTGTACGCGTCGTGGAACGGCGCCACCGAGATCGCCTCGTGGCGGCTCGAGACCGGGCCCCGGCCCGGAGCGCTCGGCGCCGGCGACACGTTTCCGCGGCGTGGGTTCGAGACAGCGCTCGCGGTCCCGCACGGGCACCTCTGGGGCCGCGCCGTCGCGCTCGACGCCGCCGGCCACGAGCTCGGCCGCTCGAAGACGATCCGAGTCTGACCGTTCGGGAACACGGCGCGCGTGCCGTCGTTTTCCCGGAGCATGAGCGCGCCCGGCGCAGCGGTGGGCCTCGGCGTCGCGCGCGGCGCGGCCCTCTACGTCGGCGCGCTGATCGGGCCGGGCGTCCTGCTGGTCCCGGCACTCGCCGTCCAGGCGGCCGGGCCGCTCTCGATCGTCGCCTGGGCCGCGCTGCTCCTCCTCTCGGCGCCGCTCGCCGTGACATTCGCCGCGCTGGGCGTCCGGCACCCGGTCGCGGGCGGCGTCAGCGCCTACGTTCGCGAGGGCGTCGGCGACGCCGCCGCGGCGATCACCGGCGGCTGGTTCGTCGCCGCCGTCTGCTGCGGCGCACCGGCCGTGGCACTGATCGGCGGCTACTACGTCGCCGACCTCACCGGCTCCGGCACGGCCGTCGCTGCCGCCGTCGGGCTCGCGATGTTCGGCGGCGTGCTCGCCGCGAACGTCTCCGGCCTGCGTGTCTCGTCGGCCTTCCAGCTCGTGCTCGCGTCGGTGCTCGTGGTCGTCATCGCCGCCGCGATCGCAGTCGCGCTGCCGGCGCGCGGCGGCGACAACTGGACACCGTTCGCGCCGCACGGCATCTGGGCGGTCGGCACCGCGGCGAACATCCTCGTGTGGCTGTTCGTGGGCTGGGAGGCCGTCGCGCAGCTCGCCGGTGACTTCCGCCGCCCCGAGCGCGACCTCCCGCGGTCGATGGCGCTCGCCTTCGCGGTCGTCACCGTCCTCTACTGCGGCCTCGCGGCGGCGACCGTCGCCGTCACCGCCGGCACCGACTCGCGCGTGCCGCTGGCGGACCTGATCTCGGTCGGGTTCGGGCGCGCGGGCCGGGATGCCACGGCCGTGCTCGCGGTGGCGTTGACGATGGGGACGATGAACGTCTACGTCGGCGGGGCCGCCAAGCTCGCGGCGTCCCTCGCGGCGGAGGGGGCGCTCCCGCGCCGGCTCGCAGGCGACGCCCACCGCAGCGTGCCGCGACGGCCGCTCGTCCTGCTCGCGCTGGCCGGCGCCGCGTTTCTGGGCGCGCTGCTCGCGGGCTTCGGCAGCACGGTGTCGCTCGTGCGCGCGACCTCCGCGTGCTTCATCGGCGTCTACGTGCTGGCGCTGCTCGCGGCCGTGCGGATCCTGAACGGCCGGCTGCGCGTCCTCGCCGCCTTCACGCTCGCGTCGGTCGTCGTGCTCGCCCTGTTCTCGGGCTGGTTCGTCGCGGTGCCCGCCGGTGTCGCGGTCGCCGCACTCGCGCTGCGGCGCGTGCTTCGCCTACGCGAAGGCGTGGTCGACGCCGGCCGCGACGACTCGCTCGATCTCGAGCCGGTCGTTCAGCACGACCACGTCCGCACGTAGCCCCACGTCGAGCCGTCCTAGCTCCGGGTCGCCGAGCAGGCGGGCGGGCGACGTCGTCGCCGCTCCCACGGCGTCCTCGAGGGGCGCCCCGAGCGCGTGCAGGTTCCGCACCGCCTCGATCATCGTCAGCACGCTGCCCGCGAGCACCCCGTCGGGCCCGCGCACCGCGCCCTCGTGCACCTGCAGGTCGAGCTCGCCCAGGCTCGAGGGGCCGTGGGCGCGTGGCGCGGCGGCGATCGCGTCGGTGACGAGGATCGTCCGCTCGCGTGCGGCTTTCCACACCGTGCGGGCCGTCTCGGGCGCGAGGTGGTTGCCGTCGAGGATGATCGACACGTACACGTCGTCGCGTGCGAGCGCCGCGCCGACGATGCCCGGGTCGCGGTGCAGGAACGGCCGCATGGCATTGAAGAGGTGCGTGACGGCGCGAGCACCGCCGTCGAAGGCCGCGTTCGCCTGGTCGGCGTTCGCGTCGGTGTGGCCGAGCGCCACCACGACGTCCCCCGCGAGGAGCAGGTCGACCAGCGCCCCCGCCCCCGCGAGCTCCGGCGCGAGCGTCATCATCCGGACCGGACCGGCGCCGAGCAGGCGGCGCAGGAGCGCCACGTCGGGGTCGCGCCGTGCCGAGGCCTCGTGCGTCCCCAGCCGGTTCGGCGACAGGAACGGTCCCTCGAGGTGCATGCCGAGGATGCGCGGGCGCTCCACGTCGTGCACCGGCACCTCGCGCATCGCCGCGAGCACCTGGCTCTCCGGGCTCGTGATCAACGTCGGCAGGTATGCGGTGACCCCGGTCTCGAGCAGCGCCTCGCCCGCGCGGCGGTACGCCGGCGCGTCCGCGTCGAGGAAGTCGACGCCGCCGAAGCCGTTCACCTGCAGGTCGACGAAGCCCGGCACGGCGATCCCGCGCCCGCTGCTGCCGCCGACGGCGACGGCGGCGATGCGGCCGTCCGCGACCTCCACGTCGCCGGCGACGAGGACGCCGTCGACCAGGGCTGCTTCGACTCCGAGCCTGCCTGACATCGCACCAGTCTAGAAGTGGTCCGGTATCTGGTCAATACCATTTCCGGCGAACAGAGGCCTCAAGGGCTTGTATCCGGCTGTGCTGGTCTATACCATCGCGCCGTGGCGGCGATCGGTCTCGAGCAGGTGAGGAAGGAGTTCGGGCCGGTCACGGCCGTCGACGACGTCTCGCTCGAGATCGGCGACGGCGAGTTCCTCGTCCTCGTCGGGCCGTCGGGGTGCGGCAAGTCGACGCTGCTGCGCATGATCGCGGGGCTCGAAGAGGCGACCGCCGGGACGATCCGCATCGGCGAGCGCGACGTCACCGAGCTCGCGCCGCGCGCCCGCGACATCGCGATGGTCTTCCAGAGCTACGCGCTCTACCCGCACATGACGGTGGCCCAGAACCTGGGATACGGCCTCCGCGCGCGACGGACACCGAAGGACGAGATCGCACGCCGGGTCGACGAGGTCGCGGAGCTGCTCGGCCTCTCGGGCCTTCTCGACCGCAGGCCCGCGCAGCTCTCGGGTGGCCAGCGTCAGCGCGTCGCGATGGGGCGCGCGATCGTGCGCCAGCCGCAGGCGTTTCTCCTCGACGAGCCGCTCTCGAACCTCGACGCCAAGCTGCGCGTCGGCATGCGCGCGTCGCTCGCGCAGCTCCACCAGCGCCTCGGCGTGACGACCGTCTACGTGACGCACGACCAGACGGAGGCGATGACGCTCGGGCAGCGCGTCGCGGTGATGCGCGACGGCCGCGTCGTGCAGTGCGACACACCGCAGCGGCTCTACGCCCGGCCGTCCGACGTCTTCATCGCTGCCTTCATCGGCTCACCGGCCATGAACCTCGTCGAGGGGTCGTACGACGACGGCCGGCTCCGCTTCGGGCAGTACATCCTGCCGGTCGCGAGCGCGCCGGCGCGCGGCCGCGTCATCGTCGGGATCCGGCCGGAGGCGTTCCACGTGGCGCCCGCGGGCGGGCTGCCGACCATTGCGGTGCGCGTCGAGGTGGTCGAGGAGCTCGGCTCCGACACGCATGTCTTCTTCCACGTCGACGCGCCGCCGATGACCGCCGAGGTGCTGGAAGCCACGTCGGAAGAGGCTTTTCTCGCCGATCGCGCGCTCTTCACGGCCCGGGTCGACTCCGGCGCGGACATCGGTGTCGGCACGACGCTCGAGCTCGCCGTGGACGTCGACCGGCTGCACTACTTCGACCCCGACACGGGCGCGCGGCTGGCGCCTGCGGCCGTGCTCGCCGGAATGACGTGAGCAAGCAGCGCGAGACACGGGAGCGGGTGCTGGAGCTCGTCGAGGGGCTCGACGTCGGTGACGCGATCCCGTCGGAGCGGCAGCTGGGCGTCGACCTGGGCGTCTCGCGCCTCACCGTGCGCGCTGCGCTCGACGAGCTGGTGCGCGAGGGCTACCTCGTGCGCCGCCGCGGCGCCGGCACGTTCGTCGCCGAGCCGAAAGTGCAGAAGGGCGGCATCGACATCACGTCGTTCAGCGACGACATGCGCACGCGCGGCCTGACCCCCGGCAGCCGCACGCTCGAGCTGCGCACCGTCGCCGCAGGCGCACGCCTCGGGCGCATCCTGCACGTCTCGCCCGCCGAGCCCGTGGTGGCGGTGAAGCGCCTGCGCCTCGCCGACGGCGACCCGATGGCGATCGAGCTGCTGCACGTGCGCGAGTCGCTCGTGCCCGGCCTCACCGCTTCCGACCTCGAAGAGCACTCGTTCTACGACCTGCTGGCGACGCGGTTCGAGATCGCGATCGTCGGCGGCACCCAGACCGTGGAGCCGACGGTCACGAACGACGAGGAGTCGCAGGCCCTCGGCGTGCCGTTGCACTCGCCGGCGCTGCTCTTCGAGCGCGTCACCCGCTCGGCCGAGGGTGCGGTCGTCGAGTACACGAGCTCGACGTATCGCGGTGACCGCTACCGGCTCGTGACGGAGATCGGCGCCGGCGGCCGCGCGCTGCAGCCGGCTGCGATCACCGGACTAGACCAATTCTGAAATGGTATTGACTTTTCCGGGGACGTTGTGAGAGCATCCGGCGAAGTGAGAAGTGGTCAGTACCAAATGAGCGGCACCGAGCCTCGCTGTGCGGGAAAGGGCCGCCCGACGCTGGAGGCTTCCAGATGAAGAGACGCAGCATCGCGGCCCTCTGCCTCGCCGCCGTCGTCGCGGCCGCCGTCGCGGCGACGACCTCGGGGGCGACGAAGAAGGCCACCGCATCGAGCATCACCGTCTGGCTGCAGACGGACGCGCAGTCCGGTTGGCCGGATCTCGTCGCCTCGGTCAACCAGAAGTTCCAGTCCGATCACCCCGGGGTGACGGTCAACGTCCAGTACCAGAACTGGGGTGACCACCTGCAGAAGTTCGACGCGACGCTCGCGGGCGGCGGCGGCCCGGATGTGATCGAGATGGGCAACACCGAGATGACGAAGTACATGGCGGCGGGCGCGTTCGCCGACCTCACCTCGGCGAAGGGGCAGTTCGACAACTCCGGCTCGTGGCTCTCGGGCCTCGCGAAGTCGGGCGTCTACAACGGGAAGACGTACGGCGTCCCGTACTACGCCGGCTCGCGCGTCGTCACCTACCGCAGTGACCTGTTCAAGAAGGCAGGGATCAAGAAGCTGCCGGCGACGACCGCGCAGTACGCGGCCGATGCGAAGACGCTGATGACGAAGAACGGGAAGAAGGGCTTCTCGCCCGTCTACATCGCCGGTACCGACTGGTACTTCGGGATGAGCTTCGTCTTCGACTACGGCGGCGGCATCGCGCAGCGGGTGAGCGGCAAGTGGAAGGGCCTGCTCGCCTCGCCGAAGTCGATCGCCGGCCTCAACGCCTACAAGAGCTTCTTCACGGTGGCGTCGCGGGCGTCGAAGACGACCGACGAGACGCACCCCAACCCGTACGACGTGTACGCCCAGGGGCAGGCCGCTTCGATGATCGGCCCGAGCTGGTTCAGCTGCTGCGTCGGCGCGAAGTACAAGGGCTCGACGGCGCAGTTCGTGATGCCGGGCCACGTGAAGGGCAAGTCGATGCCGGGCTTCCTCGGCGGCTCCGACCTCGCCGTCCCGGTGACGAGCGGCAACAAGGCGCTCGCGACCGACTGGATCAAGGACTTCACGAGCACGAGCTCGGAGAAGACCCTGCAGGCGAAGGGCAACATCCCGAACGCGACCAACCTGCTGGGCTCGAGCGTCAACGAGCGCGCCGCGGCCCGCAGCTGGTTCGTCCCGACGGCGAAGCACTGGGTCGACGTCGAGAACGGGAACATCCTCCGCAACATGCTGGCGCAGATCCTCACCGGCAAGCTGTCCGTGAAGCAGGCGGCGCAGTCGGCGAGCGACAACATCGCCTCGGTGCTCAACCAGCCGTAGACGGTTGAGCGAGGGGGGTAGCACGGCGGCCGCCGCCGGGACGCTCTTGGGGACGTCCCGGCGGCGGCGTCGCACCTGGGCACGGGTCGGGCGGGTCGGCGCGCCGTACGCGCTGATCGCGCCCGTCCTGCTCGTGATCGGGCTGATCCTCGGGTACCCGCTCTATTTCCTCGTCCGGCTCTCGCTCCAGCGCTACGGGCTGTTCGAGCTGATCCGGCACCAGGGCGTCGACGTCGGCCTCGCGAACTACCGCTCGGTCCTGCACGACCAGATCTTCTGGCACACGCTGCTCCGCACCGTCGTCTTCACCGCGGCGAACGTGGCGTTGACGATGGCGATCGGGATGCTCGTGGCGCTCCTGCTCGCGCGCGTCAGCGGGCCCGTGCGCATCCTGCTCAGCTCCGGCCTCGTGCTCGTCTGGTCGATGCCGGTCGTCGTCGCGGTGCAGGTGTGGGCGTGGATGACGAGTTACGAGAACGGTGTCGTCAACTACGTGCTGACGAAGCTGCACGTCGGCGACTTCTCGCAGCACGAGTGGTACGCGAGCACCTTCTCGCAGCTCTCGATGGTCACGCTCCTGATCGTGTGGGGCGCGCTCCCGTTCGTCGCGATCACGCTCTACGCGGGGCTTGCGCAGGTGCCTGCCGACCTGCTCGAGGCGGCCGAGGTGGACGGTGCGGGGCCGTGGCGGGTCTTCCGCGACATCACGCTGCCGATCCTGAAGCCGATCCTCCTGATCCTGACGAGCCTCTCGATCATCTGGGACTTCGGCGTCTTCACGCAGCCGTACCTGCTGATCGGCCAGTCGAAGATCACGTCCGGCAACTTCCTGATGAGCATCTATCTCTTCGAAGAGGGCTACTTCAAGAGCGACTACGGCCGCGGCGCCGCCATCTCGCTGCTGATGCTCGCGATCGTCGGCGTCCTCAGCGTCGTCTACGTCCGCCGCATGGTGCGGATCGGGGTCGAGACGTGAGGCGTCGCTCGCGCAGCCTCGGGTGGGACGCGGTGGGCGTCGTCGTCTTCGTGGTGATGGTGTTCCCGGTCTTCTGGATGATCTCGACCGCGTTCAAGCCGAACGACCAGATCGTCAGCCTGACGCCGACCTGGGTGCCGCTCCACCCGACGCTGCAGCACTTCCGCGACGCGATGAATCGCCCGTTCTTCTGGGTCGACGTGAAGAACAGCCTGATCATCGTGTCGGTCACGGTCGCGCTCTCGATCGTGCTCTCGTTCCTCGCTGCGATCGCGCTCGCGCGCTACGGCTTCGCCGGCCGGAAGCTCTTCGTCGTGCTCGTGATCGGCATCCAGATGCTGCCGCAGACGGGCCTGATCATCCCGCTCTACGTCGTGCTCGCGCGCTACCACCAGGTGAACACGCTGACCGGCGTGATCGTCACCTACATGACGTTCGTGCTGCCGTTCTCGGTCTGGACGCTGCGCGGCTTCCTGATCGGCATCCCGAAGGAGCTCGAGGAGGCGGCGATGGTCGACGGGTCGACGCGGCTCGGCGTGTTCCTGAAGATCCTGTTGCCGCTGATGGGGCCGGGGCTCGTCGCCACGTCGGTGTTCGCGTTCATCACCACGTGGAACGAGTACATCTTCGCGCGCATCCTGCTCAACGACCAGGGGAAGCAGACGGTCACCGTCTGGCTCTCCTACTTCTACGGGACGAGCCGGCACACCGACTGGGGCGGCCTGATGGCGGCGTCGACGCTGACAGCGATCCCGGTCGTGATCTTCTTCCTGCTCGTCCAGCGGCGAATCGCGTTCGGTCTCACGGCCGGAGCCGTGCGCGGATGAGCGCAGTTGCGTGCGTCCTCCCGAGCTTCCCCGGCGCGGAGCCTCCCGACTGGATCCGCCGCTTCCTCGCCGGCGGTGGGCGCGGGATCCTGCTCTTCGCCGACAACGTGGGTGACCTACCGGCGCTCGCCGCCACGCTGCGGGTCGAGCGCGAGGATCTGCTCCTCGCGCTCGACGAGGAAGGCGGCGACGTCACACGGCTCGAGTGGCGCGAGGGCAGCCCGTATCCCTCCGCGGCTGCCCTCGGCGCACTCGACGACGTCTCGTTGACGGAGGAAGTGGCCGCGGCGATCGCGGCCGACCTCGCCGCGGCGGGCGTCAACTGGAACTTCGCGCCGGTCGCGGACGTGAACGTCCCCGGGAATCCGGTGATCGGCGTGCGCGCGTTCGGCTCCGATGCCGCGCTCGTCGCCCGCCATGTCGCCGCGGCCGTGCGTGGGACGCAGCGTCTCGGCGTGGCCGCGTGCGCGAAGCACTTCCCCGGGCACGGCTCGACGGTCGAGGACTCGCATCTCGGTCTGCCGGAGCTCGTCGGCCCGGTGGAGGCGGGGCTCGAGCCGTTCCGCGCCGCGATCGGCGCCGGTGTCGCCTCGATCATGACGGCGCACGTCAAGGTGCACGACGACGCAGCGACGCTCGATCCGCTCGTGGTCGCGGGGTTGCTGCGGCGCGGGCTCGGGTTCGACGGACTGGTGGTCGCCGATGCGCTCGAGATGAAGGGCGTGAGTGCACGCCACGACGTCGCCGACGCCGCTGTGCTCGCGCTCGAGGCGGGCGTCGACGTAGTGCTCGTCGGTCACGACCTGGGCGAGCTCGACGTCGACCGGATCGTCGAGGCCCTCGCGACCCGCGTGCGGCCCGAGCGGCTGGCCGAGGCCGCGGCGCGGGTTGATGCGCTCGCCGCATTCGCCCTGCCGCGTCTCGCGGCGGTCGATCGTCGCGCGGCGCTCGCGGCCGCCGCGCGCGCCGTGCAGGTGGAGGGCGATCTCTCGCTTCCCGACGACCCGCGCATCGTCGAGCTGCGGCCGCGCGCGAACATCGCCGCCGGCGAGGCAGAGCACGGCATCGCTTCGATCGTCGTGCGCGAGGGCGAGACGGTGCCGGACGCCGACGTGTACGTCGTCCGCGACGTCCACCGCCATTCCTGGATGGAGGCGGCCGACCGGTTCGGCGCGGTCGTCGTCGAGACGGGGCTGCCGGTTTGGCGGCCGAAGCGGGCGACCGCCTACGTGACGACCCTCGGCGGCGGGCGCGCCGCCCTCGCCGCGGCGCGCGCCCTGCTCGAGGCGCAGGTACCCGCGTGACCACGCACCTCGAGCGCGAGCTGCATGAGCAGCCGGCGGCGCTCGAGCGGCTGCTCGACCGGCAGCGCGAGGGCGCGGAGCGCATCGCCGCGCTCCTCCGGAGGCCGGACGTCGACTACGTGCTGATCGCCTCTCGCGGCAGCTCCGCGAACGCGGCGCGCTACGCGCAGTACGTCCTCGGCCGCGCACACCGCGTGCCGGTCAGCTTCGCGACACCGTCGCTCTACACCATCTACGGCCAGCCGCCGCGGCTCGCCGGCGCTCTCGTCGTCGGCATCTCGCAGTCCGGGCGCTCGCCCGACGTGACCGAGGTGCTCGAGGAGGCGCGTCGCCAGAACCGCCCGACGGTGGCGATCACGAACGACACCGCCTCGCCGCTCGCGGCCGCCGCCGACGAGGTGCTGGCGCTGGAGGCGGGGGAGGAGGTCGCGGTCGCGGCCACCAAGACGTACGTCAACTCCCTGGGCGCGGTCGCGCTCCTGTTCGCGGTCGCGACCGGCGACGCGGCTGCGCTCGCCGAGCTCGAGCGCGTGCCGTCCCAGCTCGCCCTGCAGCTCGAGCGCTCCCGGGACGACGTCCGCCGCCTCGACCTGCTCGAAGACCTGCACGGCGGCACCGTCGTCGCGCGCGGGATCAACTACGCGACCGCGTTCGAGATCGCGCTCAAGATCCGTGAGCTCTCCGGGCTCCTGTTCGAGGCGTACTCGGCGGCCGACCTGATGCACGGTCCGATCGCGGCGGTCGGCGCCGGCTGGCCGGTGCTCGCCGTCGCGCCGCGGGGCCCCGCCTTCGCAGCCATGGGAGCCGCGCTCGACGCGCTGCACGACCGTGGTGCACGGCTCGTCGTCGTCTCGGACGACGCCGCCGCGCTGCGGCGCGCGCACGTGTCGCTCCCGCTCTGGACGCGCGTGCCGGAATGGCTCTCGCCGCTCGTCGCCGTCGTTCCCGGCCAGCTCGCCGCACTCCGCCTCGCACAGCTGCGCGGCGTCGACGTCGACGCGCCGCTCGGCCTCTCCAAGGTGACGCTGACGCGCTAGCTTCCCCGGCCGTGACGGTCGTCCGGGGAGAGCGCCGCTTCGAGGCGCCGCGCGAGCGGGTGTTCGAGTTGCTCACGAGCCCGGACGTCGTGCTCGCCGCACTCCCCGCGGTGCGCTCGCACCGCGTCCTCGGTCCGGATCGGTGGGAGGCGAAGGTCAAGCCGCCGCTGCCGCTCGCCCCGGCCGTGAGGATCCACTTCGACCTCGTGCAGCGCCGGGCCCCGGAGCATGCGGAGCTGCGCGCGCACGGCGGCGGCGCGGACGTGCGCTCCACGTTCGACCTCGAGGACGCGGGCGGCGCGACGCTCATGCGCTGGCAGACGGAGCTGCACCTCGGCGGGCCGCTCGGGATCGTCGCGGGGCCGGGCCTCGACACGGTCGCTCGGCGACAGGCCGAGCGCACCCTCGACGAGGTCACACGCCGTCTGTGACCTCTGCGTGGCGGTCCGCCACGCAGAGACGCATCCAGTGCTCCGCCCGCTCGACGATTCTCTGCGCCGTGTCCTCGTCGGCGCCGTCGTCGAGCTCGATGCGGACCTGGTGGATCGACGCCTCGCCGCGCCCGTCGATCTCGTGGCGCTCCTCGGAGATGATCGAGACTTCGCCGACCTCGTCGAGCAGCCACTCGGCGAGCCGGTCGATCTCCGCCGGCGTCGCGGCGCGGCCGGCGAAGACGCCGAAGTTCACGCGCACCTCGAGCGCGGGCGTGCCGCTTCCGTCGGCGACGAATGCCATCGTCGGATCGTCCATCAGGAGTACAACGACGGGGGCGCCGATCGGGTTGCGTCAGGCCTCGCGCGGCTGCCAGCGGAAGCCGCGAATCGCCGCAACCACGCCGATTGCGCCCCACAGCGCGATCGCGCCCAGCGACCCCGCGTCGGCCCAGAGGTGCTGGTGGTGGACCATCACGTCGCGTGTGAGCCGCGTGAAGTAGGTCAGAGGCAGCACGTCCGCGATCCCCTTCAGGAAGCCCGGGTACTTGTCGGGCGAGAAGAACGTTCCGGAGATGATCGCCATCGGCAGGTAGACGAAGTTGACGACCGCAGACGAGCCCTCCGCGGAGCGCACGATCCCGGTGAGGCCGAGGCCGAGCGCGGCGAACGCGCCGGCGCCGATCGCGAGCGCTGCGAGCAGCGACAGCGGCCGGTCGGGGAACCCGACCGAGAAGAGCACGCGCCCGATCACCATGATCAGCACGGCCTGGATCAGGAAGCTGACGAAGGTCGACGCGAGCACCGCGAAGAGGTAGGCGGCCGGCGGGAGCGGGGTCGCGCGGATGCGCTTCAGCACGCCGGTCTCCCGACGGATCACCATCGAGATCGCGAGACCCGCGAAGGCGGTCGAAGCGACCCCGTAGCCGATCATGCCCGCCTCGAGGAACGACGCTCCCCGGATGCCGTTGATGTCGCTGTCGCCGTAGATCGAGCCGAAGATCAGGAAGAAGATGATCGGCAGGAAGAACGTGAAGAACGCCGCCTCGCGGTTGCGCCAGAAGAGCAGCTGCTCCGTACGCAGCTCGTGCAGAAAGAGGGTCACTGTAGTCCGCTCCGGCGCCGGCAGAGCCGGTGCCTCCGCTCTCTGGTGAGCTCCGTCAAGCCTACGCTCACTGGCGCGTCAGCTCCAGGTACACGTCCTCGAGTGTGGGTCGGCGCACCTCGAGCTCCTCGAGCTCGTGGCCGGCCGCGAGCGCCTCGGTGGTCAGCTCGTGCAGGCGCCGCGTCGGGTCTCGCGTCCGCTCGACCACCTCCTCGCCGCCGTTTCGCCGGTAGCGGATCTCCGTCTCGACGGAGCCGCCCGTCAGCTCCGCCGGAGTACCCTCGCGGATGATCTCGCCGCCTCGCAGCACCGCGACGCGGTCCGCGAGTTGCTCGGCTTCGTCGAGATAGTGCGTCGTCAGCAGGATCGTCTTCCCGAGCGCGCGCAGGTTCCGGATCGTCTGCCAGGCGGTGCGTCGCGCGCCCGGGTCGAAGCCGGTCGTCGGCTCGTCGAGGAAGACGAGCTCCGGGTCGCCGATCAGCGCCAATGCGAGGTCGAGCCGGCGCTGCTGCCCGCCCGAGAGCGTGCGCACGCGCGCATCCGCCTTCTCCGTCAGCTCGACGATCTCGATCACCTCGGCCGGGTCGCGCGGCTTGGCGTAGTAGCCGGCGAACGTGCGCACGCTCTCGCGCACGGTGAGGCTCGGGTAGAGCGACGACGACTGGAGCATCACGCCGATGCGCTCGCGCCATGCGGTGCCGCTTCGCTGCGGGTCCGTCCCGAGCACCTCGACGGTGCCCCCGTCACGTTCGCGGTAGCCTTCGAGGATCTCGACGGTCGTCGTCTTGCCGGCGCCGTTCGGGCCGAGCAGGCCGAACACCTCCCCCGCCTCGATCGTGAAGTCGATGCCGCGGAGCGCCTCGTGGTCGCCGTACCGCTTGGCGAGGCCCGAGACGACGACCGCCGTCACAGCTCGAGCTCCTGCACGCCGGCGGGTGGAAAGCCGACCTCGCGGCCCGTCAGTGCGAGGACGATGTCGCCGCAGTCGGGCTGGTGGCCCACGACGACGACGGTGTCGCCGTGTCCTTCGACGGCGGCGCGCAGCGTCCCGGGTGTCGCGCCGGGCCCGAGCCGGTCGTCCGGCTCGGCGGCGAGGCCGCAGGCGTGTGCGATCAGGTCGGCGGTCTCGAGGGCGCGGAGAAGCGGGCTCGCGACGACGGCGTCGGGGTGGTGCTCGGCGAGACGCCCGCCGAGGGCACGGGCGGCGTCGCGGCCTGCCGGCGTCAGCGGACGGAGGTCGTCGGGGTCGCCGGGCGCAGCCTCCGCGTGACGCACGAGGAAGAGTCGCACACGCCTAGCGTAGACGCGCTGCGACCTCGCCCACCATCGCCACCGTCTCGATGTCCTCGTGCTCCAGGTGCTGCAGCATGACGCGCTCGACCCCGGCCTGCTCGTACTCGCGCAGCCGCTCCTCGAGCTCGTCCGCCGTGCCTTCGAGCCGGATCATCATCGAGAAGCGCAGCGGGTCTCGCCCGGCCTCCGCCGCCGCGGCGTCGAGCCGTTTCCGGCGCTCGCGCGCCTCCTCGAGGGTGGGCCACACGGTGTTGTACTCGTCCGCGAAGCGGATTGCAGAAGCGACGGTGCGCGGCTTCGCCCGGCCGCCGACGATGATCGGCGGGCGCGGTTTCTGCAACGGCTTCGGCCAGACGTCGTCGGCCTCCGTCCACTGGCGCGTGATCTCGGCGAGCTGCCGGTCGAGCTCGTCGAGGCGACTCGCGGACGTGGCGAAGTCGAAGCCGTACGCCTCGTGCTCGGCCTCGAACCACCCGGCGCCGATCCCGAGCTCGACGCGCCCGCCCGAGACGTGGTCGGCGGTCGTCACGAGCTTCGCGAGCACCGACGGCTTGCGGAAGGTGACGGGCGACACGAGGCTGCCGAGGCGGAGCGTGGTCGTGACGGCGGCGAGCGCGCAGATCGTCCCCCAGGCGTCGAGTGCGCCGTTCGGATCGCCGCTGCTGATCGCGCGGTAGTGGTCGGAGCGGAAGAGCGCTTCGAGCCCTGCGTCCTCGGCGGCGCGCGCGAGCGCGAGCCATTGCGGCCAGGTGACGCCTTCCTGGCCCTCGATCATGAGGGCGACGCGCATCACTCGGGGGTGACGTAGGCGGCGGTGAGGCCGCCGTCGACCAGGAATGTCGCACCGGTCACGTACGACGACTCGTCCGACGCGAGAAAGAGCGCGCCGTTCACGACCTCTCTCGCCTTCGCGAGTCGGCCGGTCGGCCAATGGTTGCGTCGGCGTTCGAGTGCGGCGGGGTCGTCGCCGAAGATGCGCAGCAGGAGCGGCGTCTCGACGGGCCCGGGGCAGAGCGCGTTCACACGGACGCTCCGGCGCGCGAACTGGACCGCGAGCTCGCGCGTCATGCTCAGGACGGCACCCTTCGACGCCGTGTAGGAGATCTGGCTCGTCGCGGCGCCGACGATCGCGACGAAGCTCGCGACGTTGATCACGCTGCCGCCGCCGCGACCGAGCAGGTGCGGGATACCGTGCTTGCAGCAGAGGAAGACGCCCTTCGTGTTCACGGCCTGAACGCGGTCCCATGCATCGACGCTCGTCTCGAGGACGGACGCGTCGTCAGCGGGAGAGATGCCGGCGTTGTTGTAGAGGACGTCGATGCCGCCGAAGCGGTCGGCGGTCGCGCGCATCATCCCGGCGACCTGTTCCTCGTCGGCGACGTCGACGCCGAGCGCGAACGCGTCGCCCGGGCAGAGCGAGACCGTCTCCTCGGCCGCTTCGAGGTTCACGTCGGCGGCGCAGACCCGCGCGCCCTCCTCGGTGAAGAGCGCCGCCGCGTCGCGGCCCATCCCACCGCCTGCGCCCGTGATCACGCACACCTTGCCATCGAGACGTCCCATCAGCCCTCCGTCGAGTAGAAGACGTTCTTGACCTCCGAGTAGCCGTCGAGCGCGTGCATGCCGAGCTCGCGGCCGAAGCCCGACTGCTTGAAGCCGCCGAACGGCGTCGTCGGGCGCACAGAGCTGTTCGAGTTGATCGA
>DASUAX010000010.1:0-18823 GCA_035763525.1 Gaiellaceae bacterium | reverse complement strand
GGCCTCTGCAGCGCCGCGATCGTGTTCCAGCGGCACTTCGCCAGGGTGCTGGACGTGGCGCCGGATCAGGTCGAGCTCGACCACGTCGGGCTCAACCACCTGACCTGGGAGATCGGCGTTCGCTCCGGCGGGCGCGACGTGCTGCACGAGCTGACGCACGACCACGTCGATCGCGTCGCACCGGCGAGCGGCCTGCAGCCGGACCTCGTGCGCCGGCTCGGCGTCGTCCCGTCCTACTACCTGCACTACTTCTGGGACCACGACGACCTGGTCGAGCACGCCCGCACGCACGAGTCGCGCGCGGAGGAGGTCCACGCGATCGAGGCGGAGCTGCTGCGCATCTACGAGGACGAGACCGTCGACGAGAAGCCCGAGCTGCTCGGCCGCCGCGGCGGGGCGTTCTACTCCGAGGCCGCCGTCGAGTTGCTCGCCAGCCTGCTCGGCCGAAGCGCGCAGGGCCGGCATGTCGTCAACCTGCGCAACCGCGGCACGCTGCCGTTCCTCGCCGACGATGCGGTCGTCGAGGTGCCGGCGCACGTGACGCCGGGATCCGTGGAGCCGATCGCGATGCCGGAGCTCGCAGCCGAGTATCGCGGCCTCGTCGCACACGTCTCCGCCTACGAGGAGCTCGCGCTCGACGCCGCGCTCCACGGCGGCCGCGAGCGCGTCTTCCGTGCGCTGCTCGCGCATCCGCTGGTCGGCCAGACGCGGCAGGCGGAGCAGCTCACCGACCTGCTGCTCGAGGCGAACGCGCGCTACCTGCCGTGGGCGACGTGAGGGTCGTCCTCGGCGTCGACGGCGGCAACTCGAAGACCGAGCTCGTCGCCGCCACCACCGCCGGAGAGCTGCTCGCGGTCGCGCGCGGCCCGGGCTCGAACTCGCACGCGGTCGGAGTGGACGGCGTCGCCCGTGTGCTCTCCGCGCTCGTGGCCGAGACGGGTGCGCAGTCGCCCGCGGCCTGCGGCGTCTTCTATCTCTGCGGAGCAGACGTTCCGGCGGACCTCGAGGAGCTGTCGCAGATGGTCGCCGTGCACGGCTGGGTGCGCGAGGCGGTCGTCGACAACGACACGTTCGCGCTTCTTCGCGCCGGTACCGGCCGCGCGGATGCCGTCGCCGTCATCTGCGGCGCCGGCATCAACTGCGTCGGCCGCCGCTCCGACGGCCGCGTCGCCCGCTATCCGGCGCTCGGCTGGGAGACGGGTGACTGGGGCGGCGCCGAGATGCTCGGCCGCGAGGCGCTCTTCCTGGCCGCTCGCGCCGAGGACGGCCGCGGCGAGCAGACGGCGATGGTCGACGCGATCCGGGCTCACTTCGGTCTCGCCTCGGTCGAGCGCGTCGGGATCGAGATCCACTACGGCCGCCTCGCGCAGGCGCGCCTCGGCGAGCTCGCCCCGCTCGTTCTCGCCGCCGCGCGCGACGGCGATCCGGTCGCCGACGCGCTCGTCACCCGGGGCGCCACCGAGGTGGCGCTCTGGGTCCGGCGCGCTTTCGGCGACCTGGAAGTGAACGCCGCCGACGTCGTCCTGGGCGGCGGCATGTTCCAGGGCGAGCCCGGCCCCTTCCACGAACGCGTGCTCGAACGGCTTCCCGCGGGCGCGCACGCGATCGTGCTCGACGCGCCGCCGGTGCTCGGCGCCGCCCTCGCCGCCCTCGACCTGGCGGGGGCCGAGGACGCCGCGAAGGCGCGTCTCCGGGAGGAGCTCCTTGCCCGCTGAGGTGCGTGTGCTGCCGACGCCGGAGGCAATCGGAGAGGCGCTCGCGGACGAGGTGGTCGCGTGCCACGGAGCGCGTGTCGACTCGACACGAGGTCTGTTTCTGCTCGGCTGCCCCGGCGGTCGCAGCCTGCGGACGACGTATGCCGCGCTCGCTCGGCGGCCGCGGCTCGCGCGGCTCGTCGTCGTGATGATGGACGAGTACGTCGGGGCGCCGCCCGACAGTCACTACAGCTGCGCGCGCTTCGCGCGCGAGGAGGTCGCCGGTCCGCTCGGCGTCCCTCCCGACCGCGTCTGGCTGCCGGACGCGGAGCATCCGGCCGCCTACGACGAGCGCATCGCATCCCGCGGCGGCATCGACCTCTTCCTGCTCGCCTCCGGCGCGTCCGACGGCCACGTCGCGTTCGTCGCGCCGGGGGCTCCACGCGAGGGCCGCACGTCGGTGCTCGAGATCGCCGAGTCGACGCGGCTCGACAACCTGGCGACGTTCCCGCAGTTCGGGTCGCTCGCCGAAGTGCCGACCCGCGGCGTCTCGGTCGGGCTCGGCACGATCGCCGCGGCGCGCGCGCTCCGGCTCGTGCTGCACGGGGCCGGCAAGCGCGCCGCGACACGCAGGCTGCTCGCGCTCGACCACTACGACCCCGTGTGGCCGGCGAGCATCGTCCACGAGCACCCCGATGCCCTGATCCTGATCGACGAGGAGGCTGCCGCATGACCTTTACCCTCGACGCGCTCGCCCGCCCGTCCGGCACGTTCGTGATGGTCGCGATGGACCAGCGCGAGTCGCTGCGCACGATGCTCGCCGAGCACCACCGCGATGTCGACGACGCTCGGATGGTGCGGTTCAAGCTCGCCGTCGCGCGCGAGATCGGGCCGTATGCGTCCGGCTTCCTGATCGACCGTCACTACGCCTACGACGAGATCGTGCGCGACCGGGTGCTCCCCGCGAGTTGCGGGCTGATCCTGGCCGTCGACGCGCTCGAGCAGCCCCGCGGCGGGATCGTCGAGGAGACCGAGCTCGACGACGGCATCGACGCCGCGGCCGCCGCCCGAGACGGCGCCGTCGCGCTGAAGCTGCTCGTGGTCTGGCGGGACGACGGGCGGCGTGCGCACCGCGTCGAGACGGCGCGGCGCCTCGGCGAGCTGGCACGCTCGCAGGGGCTGCTCTCCGTGCTCGAAGCGGTCGTGCGTGGCCCGGAGGGCTTCGACCGCGAGGCGGCGATCGTCGAGGCGGCTGCGGAGCTGGGCTCGGTCGGCTGCGACCTCTACAAGTGCCAGGTGCCGACGCTCGGAGCCGGCGAGCCCGACGAGATCACGGAGTGGTCGCGTCGCATCGATTCCGCCGTGCCGTCCCCGTGGGTCGTCCTCTCGCAGGGAGTCGACCCCGAGCGTTACCCGGTCGCGGTCGAGGCCGCGTGCAAGGGCGGCGCGTCGGGGATGCTCGCGGGCCGCGCCGTCTGGACGGCGACGCTCGCGGCCGACGACCCGACCGGGCTCCTGCGCGAACGGTCCGTGCCGCGCCTGCAAGAGCTCGGAGCCATCGTCGACGCGCACGGCAGGCCCTGGAGGGAGAAGTGACTCGCGGGGTCATCGAGGGGTTCTACGGGACGCCGTGGTCGCACGCCGAGCGGCTCGACCTGATCCGCTTCTGCGCCGACGAGGGCTTCGACACCTGGGTGCACGCGCCGAAGGACGACCCGTACCACCGCGCGAAGTGGGACGAGCCGTACCCGGACGAGGAGCTTGCGCGGCTCGCCGAGCTCGTGGCCGAGGCGAGCCGCGCCGGGGTCGACTTCGTCTACGCGATCGCGCCCGGCCTCTCGATCCGCTACACGTTCGACGAGGACTTCGAGCGGCTGCTCGCGAAGTGCGACCAGGTCCGCGCGGTCGGCGTCGCGAGGTTCCACCTCCTCTGGGACGACCTCGAGCACACGCTCAACTGCCGCGAGGACGACGAGCGGTACGGGCACGAGGAGCGCCCGAGCGCAGCCGCGCAGTCGGAGCTCTCGAACCGCTTTGCCGTCGCCGTCGAGCAGAGCGGGCCGCTCGTGATCTGCCCGATGGGCTACGCCGGCACGGGCGACTCGCCGTACCGGCGCGTGATGCGGCGCCTTCTCGACCCCGGGATCGTCGTCTACTGGACGGGCCCCGAGGTCGTGTCGCTCGCGATCACGCGCGAGGAGCTCGACACGGCCGCTGCGCGCTTCGGCGACCACGACCTGCTGATCTGGGACAACTATCCCGTCAACGACTTCGAGCCCGACCGGCTCTTCCTCGCGCCGCTCCGCGCCCGCGACCCGCGCCTCTGGGGCGGCCGCGTCTCCGGCCTCGTCGCGAACGGCATGCTGCAGGCCGTGCCGGGAAAGCTGCCGCTCGCGACGGTCGGCGAGTACCTGCGCGACCCGGCCGGCTACGACCCGGTGCGGGCCTTCGAGCGGGCGCTGACCCGGTACGGGGCAGAGGTTGTCGACGCGCTACGGACGCTGGCGGCCGGCGAACCGGTGTCAGACACCTTCAAGGTGTCCGACACCGTCGAGATCGTGGACAGCGCTGCGCTCGTGGACGCGCTCGCGCTCGGCGTCGACGCTGCGACCGCGCTCGCTCTCCTGGAGCCGCATGTCTGACGTCTGCGTCGTCGGCGCCACCGCGGCCGGTGTCGCGGCGGCCGTCGGCGCGAGGGAGGCGGGCGCCGGCGTGGTGCTCGTCGAGCGTGGCCGCCACGTCGGCGGCATGGTCTCGGGTGGCCTCTCCTGGACGGACGTCGGTGACACGAGCGTGCTCGGCGGCTTCGCGCGGCGGTTCTACGAGGCGGTCGCGGACCGCTACGACGCACCGCTCTGGTCGCTGCGCGGGCCCGAGCCGCACGTGGCGGAGTCGATCTGCGAGGGTCACCTCGACGGCGTCGACGTGCAGCTCGAGGCCGACGACCTTCCCGACGCGGCCGTCTACGTCGAGGCCACGTACGAGGGCGACCTGTTGCCGCGCTTCGGCGTCCCGTACCGCGTCGGCCGCGAGTCACGCGCGCTGCACGGCGAGCGCTGGGCGGGCCGCCAGCCGGCGACGCGCCCCGGCAAGCACAACTTCCCGGTACGTCTCTCGCCCTTCGCGGACGACGGCTCGCTCCTCCCGCACGTTGTGCCGCCGGTGCTGGACGACCAGGGCTGGCCGGTCGACGCGCTCGGCGAGGGCGACGGCGGCCTCCAGGCGTACGGCTTCCGGGTGTGCCTGACGGATCGCGACGAGAACCGCATCCCGTTCGAGGAGCCGGACGGCTACGACCCCGGCGAGCTCACGCTGCTCGACCGCCTGCTCGAGCGGCACCCGTACCAGGCGAGCGACCTGCTCGGCCTCGTCCCCGACCTGCTCCCGAACGGCAAGTGCGACGTGAACTCGATCGGGCCGTTCTCGCTCAACGTGCTCGACGGCTCGAACCGCCGGTATCCCGACGGGAGCGACGAGGAGCGCGAGCACGTTCGCGCGCACCATCTTCGCTACACGCAGGCGTTCCTCTGGCACCTCGCGCAGCGCTTTCCCGAGGTGGCGCGCTGGGGGCTCTGCGCCGACGAGTTCGAGGACACCGGCGGGTGGCCGCACCAGCTGTACGTGCGCGAGGGGCGCCGCATGGCGGGCGAGCACGTGCTCGTCGAGCGCGAGCTGCTCGCGGGCGCGCTGCCGGCGGACACGATCGCGCTCGGCTCCTACAACATCGACATCCGGGAGGTCGAGCGAACATGGCGCGGCCTGCCGGAGTACGTGCGCGAGGACGCGGTCTTCAACGAGGGTTATCTCTCTGTCGCGGTGCCGCCGTACGGGATCCCGTACCGGTCCCTGACGCCGGCGCGCGAGCACGCGGAGAACCTGCTCGTGCCGGTGTGCCTCTCGGCCTCGCACGTCGCGTTCGGCTCGGTTCGCATGGAGCCGACGCTGATGCTGCTGGGTCATGCGGCCGGGATCGCGGCCGCGCAGGCGTCGCGGCGTGGCATCGCAGTCCAGGACGTCGACGTCGCCGCGGTGCAGGAGGCGCTGCGGCAGGAAGGACAGGTGCTGACCGTATGACGATGTCGGTCTCGTTCATGAGCGCGAACTACGTGGCGCGGGAGGTGGGCTGGCAGATGCACGGCTGGGGCCACGGCGACCGAGCGACGAACGAGGCGTTCCGCCCGCTCGAGACGTATGCCGGGCGTTTCGGCGAGCTGCTCGACGACGTGCGCACGCTCGGTTTCGACGCGATCGACGTCTGGGGAGCGCACCTGAGCCCGGAGTGGGCGGCGGACGACCACGTCGAGGCGGCGGCGGCGGCGCTCGCCGAGCGCGGCCTGCGCGTCGCGAGCTACCAGGTCTACGTGACCGCGAAGCACCTCGAGCGCGCCTGCGGGATCGCCGAGCGGCTCGGCACCGGCGTTCTCTCCGGCTTCGCGCCGGTCGAGGACGAGCGGCTGCCGCGGCTGCTCGAGCAGCACGGGCTCGTGTTCGCGCTCGAGAACCACCCCGAGCCGACGCCGCAGGTGATGCTCGACAAGGTGGGCGACCGGCCGCGCGTCGGGATCTGCGTCGACACCGGCTGGTTCGGCACCCAGGGATACGACGCGCCGCGCGCGATCGAGGAGCTCGGCGAGAGCGTCCTCAACGTTCACCTCAAGGACGTGCTGCACGAGGGGGAGCCGCACGACACGTGCCGGTGGGGCGACGGTGTGGTCGACATCGAAGGCTGCGTGCGCGCGCTGCAACGCATCGGCTACGCGGGCTCCATCAGCGTCGAGCACGAGCCGGAGACCTACGACCCGAGCGAGGACATCCTCGCGATGCGCGAGCAGCTCGAGGGGTGGCTGGCGTGAAGTTCGGCATCGTCGGCTGCGGCAACATCGCCACGCCGTACGCGAGGTCGATCGCGGCCGCGGACGGGGTGGAGGTCGCCGCCGCCGTCGACGCACTACCCGGGCGGGCCGAGGCGCTGGTGGCGGAGTTCGGCGGCGTCGCCCATGCGTCGCTCGAGGCTCTGCTCGCCGACGAGGCGGTCGACGCCGTCGTCAACCTGACCGCCGCCGTCGCGCACGTCGACGTGACGCGCGCTGCACTCGAGGCGGGCAAGCACGTCCACTCCGAGAAGCCGCTCGCCCTCCGCCACTCGGACGCGCAGGCGCTCGTCGAGCTGGCGGACGAGCGCGGGCTGCTGCTCTCGGCGTCGCCCGCGACGCTCCTCGGGGAGGCGCAGCAGACGTTCTGGAGACTCGTCCGTGACGGCGCGATCGGCGAGGTGCGGGTCGCGTACGCCGAGGCGAACTGGGGCCGCATCGAGCGCTGGCATCCGACGCCGCTCTCGATCCTCTCGGTCGGCGCCATGGGCGACGTCGGCGTCTACCCGCTCGCAATCCTGACTGCGATCTTCGGGCCGGTCCGGGCGGCACTCGGCTATACCACGATGGCGCTCGCCGAGCGCGTCGACCGCGACGGCGCCTCCTTCACGATCGAGGTGCCCGACTTCACCGTCGCGCTGCTGGAGCACGAGACCGGGCTCGTCTCCCGCGTGACCGCGTCCTTCTACACGACGGCCGGCTACCAGCGGGGGATCGAGCTCCAGGGCGACGACGGCCTGCTCTGGCTGCCGACGTGGCTCGACGCGGGCTCGCGTCTCCTGCTCTCGCCGACCGGAAACGCCGACGACTACGCCGAGGTGGAGCCGCTGCGGCCGCCGTACCCGGGCGTCGACTGGAGCCGGCCGCTCGTCGACCTCGCGGCTGCCGTGCGCGAGGGCCGTCGTCCGCGCGCGAGCGGCGAGCACGCGGCGCACCTCGTCGAGGTGCTCGAGGCGATCGAGCGCTCGAACCGCGAAGGCGGCCGCGTCGCGGTCCGGTCGTCGTTCCCGCAGCCGGAGCCGATGCCGTGGGCGAGCTGAGGCGCGACCCGCTCACCGGCGACTGGGTCGGCATCGCCGGGTCGCGCCAGGGGCGCCCGAACCGGCCCGCCGAGAAGTGCCCGTTCTGCGTCGGCGGCCTCGAGGCCCCGGAGCCGTATCGGGTGAAGGCGTTCCCGAACCGCTGGCCGATGTTCGCGCCGGGGGATCCGGTCGAGCTCGCCGGCGAGGCCGTCCCTGCGCGCGGCGCGTCCGAGGTCGTTCTCTACTCGCCGGAGCACGACGCGAGCCTCGCCTCGCTCGGCGCCGAGCATGTGCGGCTGGTCGTCGATCTGTGGGCGGAGCGGACGGAGGCTCTGCTCGCCCGGCCCGAGATCGAGTACGTGCTGGTGTTCGAGAACCGTGGCGCAGACGCCGGTGCGACGATCGCGCATCCACACGGGCAGATCTACGCGTTCCCGTTCGTGCCGCCTGTGCCCGCGCGCGAGGCGGAGGTCGCCGCGCGCGAGGGTTGCCCGCTCTGCCGCGACGTCGCGGCAGAGCTCGTCGTTCACGAGGCCGGCGGCTGGCGGGCCTGGGTGCCGTACGCCTCGGCCTGGCCGTACGGGATGCTGCTCGCGCCGAGCCGGCACGTCGCGTCGCTCCAGCAGCTCTCTGCCGCCGAGCGCGACGGTCTCGCCGGGGCGCTGGTCGACGCCCTCGGCCGGCTCGACCGGCTCTTCGACCGGCCGTTCCCGTACATGCTCTGGATCCACCCCGGCGTGCACATCCACGTTCACGTCGCTCCGCCGCGACGGTCGGCCGACACGCTGCGTTACGTCGCGTCGGGCGAGGTCGGCAGCGGCACGCTCACGAACCCGGTCGTTCCCGAGGACGCGGCGGAAGCGCTCCGCGATGCGTGAGATCGCGGTCCGCGCGCCGGGACGCGTCAACCTGATCGGCGACCACACCGACTACAACGAGGGCTTCGTGCTCCCGCTCGCGATCGACCGCGACTGTCGCGTGACGGGGCACGCGACGGACGGCGAGCTACGGCTGCGCTTCCTCGACGGCGGCGACGACAACTCGCAGCGGATCGCCGAGGCGGTGCGCGAGGCGGTGGGGGTGCGCGTCGGCCTCGACGCGGACGTGACGTCGACGGTGCCGGTCGGGAGCGGCCTCTCGTCGAGCTCCGCGCTCGCCGTGGCCCTCGCGACCGCGCTCTGCGCCGCCGCGGACGTGGCGCCGCCGCCGGACGACGTCGCGCGCGCCTGCCAGGCGGCGGAGACGGCCGCGACCGGCGTGCCGGGCGGGATCATGGACCAGCTCACGGCCGTGCGCGGCCGCGCCGGCTGCGCGCTCCTGATCGACTGCCGTACGCTCGAGGTGACGCCCGTGCCGGTCGGGCAGCTCGAGGTGGTCGTCGTCGACTCGGGGCTGCCGCGCCGGCTCGCGAACAGCGCGTATGCGGAGCGGCGCGCGCACTGCGAGGCGGTCGCGGAGCGACTCGGCCTACGAGCGCTACGAGACGCGACGCTCGAGCAGGTCGCCGACGACCCACTCGCCCGTCACGTCGTCACCGAGAACGCGCGCGTCCTCGCCGCCGCCGACGCGCTCCGGGCCGGCGACGGTGAAGCAGTCGGGAAGCTGATGCTCGAGAGCCACGCAAGCCTGCGCGACGACTACGAGGTCTCGGCGCCGGAGCTCGACGCCCTCGTGCAGCAGCTCGTCGCGGCGGGTGCGCTCGGCGCGCGGCTGACGGGCGCCGGCTTCGGCGGCTGCGTGGTCGGGCTCGCGCCCCCTGGAACGGGTGAGGAGATCGCGGCAGCCGTTGGCGGGTTCGTCGTGCGCGCCGTCGACGGCGCCGGTCCTACGGCCGGACGATGACGATGCGCCCTTCCCCCGCCGCGCGGTCGGTCTAGCGTTTGCCCATCGGCCCCCGCTGGAAGGGGGAGCGCATGAGGACCGGGGTCGTTCTCGTCGTTCTCCTCTGCCTGCTCGCAGCCGGCTGCGGCGGCGGCTCGTCCTCGAGCGAGGGCACGACGTCGACGAGTGCCGCCGGCGGCCCGACCGGAGCCGGTCAGACGCTCGTGATCATGGGCTTCGGCACCGGCGACGAGATCGCGACGACGCGCACCGCGCTCGCGAGGAAGGCGGTCGCGCCTGCGAAGGTGCACAACCCGAACGGCGCCTTCAACGACCAGCAGTTCCTGACGGCAGTCGCCTCCGGGGCGATCCCCGACCTGATCTACCTCGATCGGCAGAAGGTCGGTACCTACGCCGCGAAGGGCGCGTTGCAGCCCGTCGACGTCTGCGGCATCGACATGAGCCAGTTCCGGACGCCGGCGGTGGACGAGGTGACGTTCGACGGGAAGCCGTACGGCATGCCGGAGTTCTACGACAACCGCACGCTGATCGTCAACGACAGCGTGACGAAGAAGGCCGGCGTCACCGACCTCTCGACCACCGACTGGGCCAAGCTGAAGGCGGACGCGAGGAAGCTGACGGCGCGCTCGGGCGGCAAGCTGACGCGGATCGGCTTCGACCCGAAGCTGCCCGAGTTCTTCCCGCTCTGGGCGAAGGCGAACGGCGTCGACCTGGTGAGCAAGGACGGCCAGACTGCGCACCTCGACGATCCCAAGGCGATCGAGGCGCTGAAGTACGCGGTCTCCCTGATCAACGAGCAGGGCGGGTGGGGCAAGTTCAAGTCGTTCCGCGACACGTGGGACTTCTTCGGTGGCAAGAACGAGTTCGCGCGCGACCAGGTCGGTGCGTTCCCGATGGAGGACTGGTACTACAACGTGCTCGCCGAGAACTCGCCGCAGGTGAAGATCACGGCCGAGCCCTTCACCGACCGGCAGGGGAACCCGATCGACTGGGTGACCGGCAGCGCCTGGGCGATCCCGAAGGGCGCGAAGCACGTTCAGCTTGCCTGCGAGTGGGCGAAGACGATGACCGAGAAGTCGTCCTGGATCGCGGCCGCGAAGGTGCGGCTCGCACAGACGAGGGCCAAGGGGCTCGCGTTCACCGGCCTCTACACGGCCAACAAGGCGGCCGACGACGAGATCATGAACAAGCTCTGGAAGCCGACCGGAACCGTCTTCGATCAGGCCGTCAGGACCGTCATGAAGGTCCAGGACGACGGCTTCGCGCTCCCGGCCTCTCCCGGCGGGGCAGCTGTGACGCAGGCGTGGACGAACGCCGTCAACCGCGTGCTCGCCGCGCAGCAGAGCCCTGCGGCCGCGCTCCGGCAGGCGCAGCGCGAGGCCCAGTCGGCGATCGACGCCGCGTCCTAGCCGCCCGCGCCGTAGCCGTCGACCCGCTCGGGGCTGATCCGGATGATCACGCGCCTCTCGCCGGGGCCGAGGTAGGGGTACTTGTCTTCGCCCAGGTACTTCCTGGCAAGCATGTTGATGTGCTCGAGCGCGCCCTCTTCCACGACCGTGGCGGGCCCGCTGACCATCACATAGCCGGACTGCTGGTCCTCGGCGGGTAGGACGGTGACGGTGGCTCGCGGGTCGCGCTCGATGTTCTTGACCTTTGTTCTTCCGTGCGCGCTGTTGACGAGGACGTTCTCGCCGTCGTAGTCGATCCAGACGGGAGTGGCCTGCGGCGATCCGTCTTCGCGGATCGTGGCGATCACGCCCCAGTTGCGGTCGGTGAAGAGCTTGGCCTGTTGCTCGTTCAGCGTGGCCATCAGGATGACCTCCTCGGTTTCATGCCCGTGCGAACTGTGTGGTCTCTGAACATTCGAACGCGTTCCCGAGCGCGATTAGTCCGAGGTCGTGCCCGTCTCTTGCCGGCCTCGCCTGCGCGAGTGCTTTTCGTGACGGCCCGGCTGAGCGCTCAGCGTCGGGCCACGAAGACGTACTCACGGCTGTCGTCCTCGAGCGGTTCCCCGGCGAATCCGCCGTGGAGAGCTTCGAGCCGCAGGCCTGCGACGTCGAGGAGCCCCAGCCATTCGTTCTTGGTTGCCCACCAGAGCGAACCGGTTCCACCATCGTCGAGGGTGATGTCGACGCGGTTGTCGCCGACGCTGTAGTGGTTCGTGTGCGGCAGAGGCGTGTCGGCGTGCCGGCCGTCGATCGCGGATGCGACGTGATGGTCGAAGGCGAACGCATTCCAGGCGAAGCGGCCGTCGGGGCGAAGCGACGACGCGACCCGCTCGAAGCAGCGGCGACGATCGGCCCACGTGGGCAGATGCAGCAGAGACCGCCCGGGGCAATAGATCAGGGCTGCCGGCTCCTCCAGTTCGAGCTCCCGCATGTCGCCTTCACGCAGGTCGAGCTCGACACCCTCCTCGACTGCCCGCGCTCGAGCCTCCGCGAGCATCGCCGGCGAAGAGTCGATGCCGACCACACGCCTGCCCGTTGCCCGTGCAACCGGGATCGCGACGCGCCCGGTGCCGACTGCAAGCTCGACCAGCGGCCCGTCAGCATCACGGGCAAGCCCGACGTAGAACGGGACGTCCGCATCCCGCTGCGGCGTCGACCACTCCGCGTATCGATCCGCCCAGGCGTCGTACCAGCTCGTCACGGCAGCGCGGCCCCTACCGGAAGCCGGGGGCGCCGTCGATCGCGAGCGGCGACGCGGGCAACCCGCCCACGGGTACGGCCGCGTTGTAGCCGCCCGGCGCCACGTCGTTCGGCGCATCCGCGTGGAAGAGCGACGCGAGCAGCTGGATCTGCGGGCGGCCCGGTCCGAGCTCGAACTGGCCGCCGCCGTAGAGCGCGATCCCTTCGCGCTCGCAGGCGTCGTAGAAGTCGAGGAGTCGCCTGACCGAGCCGAAGCGGGACGGCTTGCAGTTGAGGCAGCGCGGCCGGAAGGGAAGAGCCTCGACGTCGCTCCACTCGTGGATCGCCGCGTCCCAGGTGATCCGGTCGCGGTGAGGCTCGAGCGCCTTCGTCGTCTCCGGGGTCAGCGCCGGGTCCTCGATCCACGCCTCCGGGAACGCCTCCGCCACCCGTGCGTACAGCTCCGCGTCGGGTGGGCTTCCGAACGCGAGGCGGTAGATGCCCTTGAAGTCGACGGTGTCGACGTGTCGGAGCGTCGAGATCACCTCGTCGGTCCAGTCCCGGTCGGGGTCGAGCTTGAAGCGAGCCTCCGCGTACAGCTCGAGCCAGCGCGGCACGTTGGCAGTGCGTGTCGAGACGACGAAGCGCAGCGGCTTCGGCTCGCGCCCGACGGCCTCGCCGAGCGACACCCCCGCCTGGCGAAGCGCGAGGTCGAGCGCCGCCGACTCGAACGCCCAGCGGCGGTACTCGCTCTGACCCGCCTGCAGCAGCGAGAACGAGTCGAGCGTGTGCCCGCCGGCGAACGGCAGCTTGCCCTCGTCGGCCTGGAACGTCTGCTGCGTCCGCGGGTCGTAGTCGACCTCCTCGCCGCGGCCCTCCTCGCCGCGGCCGTGCAGGACGACGACCGTGCGCCGGAGCGTGAAGCCGCGGGCCACCTCGCGCTCGAGCGGCTCGAGGTAGTAGCCGTCCACGTGCAACGGCAGGTCGCGGACGGAGTCGTAGAGGCTCATCTTCGTCGTCTCTCCAGGTGACGTCGCAGGCTGTCGAGCCGATCGTCCCATTCCGAGCCCGCCTGCGTCAGGCGGTACCGCGTCTCGCGCCCCTGTCGCTCCGACTCGACGAGGCCGGCGTCGGCGAGCGTCGCCAGGTGCTTCGCGACCGCCTGTCGCGTCATCGGCAGCTCGCCCGTGAGCTCGGTCGCCGTCGCCGTGCCGCGTTCCGACAGGTAGCCGATCACCTGCCGCCGCGACGCGTCGGCCAACGCGCCGAAGACGACCCCGAGCTGGTCGGGCTGCGTCATTCAGACGCGTGCGAGCGCGGAGGCCTGCAGCTCGAGCGCGGTCGACCACGCCGGCGACGACTCGATCACCACGAGCCGCGTTCCGTCGGCGGCGTCGTCGAGTGTGAACTCGACCGTCCCGTCGTCGTCCCAGTCGAAGGCGAGCCGCCGCTCGGGGTCGACCTCGGTGACGACCGCGTGCCGCTCCTCGCCGTTCGCCCAGCGGAAGCTCGCGCCGCCGCCAGGGCGCAGGTCGAGCTCGACGTCGTTCGCGAACCAGTCCTCGAGCCGCTCGGCGTCGGTCAGCGCGTCCCACACCTCGTCGCGGCCCGCCGGCAGGACGATCTCCTTGCGAATCATGTGCAACCTCCAAGTTGCGCTACAGTGCAACCTTCGAGTTGCACGTTACAGGAGGTGGAGATGCTGATCGGTTCCGTCGTCCCCATGGTGGTGGAGCAGGACGGCCGCTGGGAGCGGTCGTTCGACATCTACTCGCGCCTGCTGCGTGAGCGGATCGTGTTTCTCGGCCAGGAGGTGAACGACGACGTCGCGAACCTGATCGCGGCGCAGCTCCTGCACCTCGATGCGCAGGACCCCGGCCGCGACATCTGGCTGTACGTCAACTCCCCGGGCGGCTCGGCGTACGCCGGGATGGCGATCTACGACGCCATGCAGTACGTGAAGTCCGACGTGGCGACCGTCTGCCTCGGAATGGGCATGAGCGCGGCGGCCATGATCCTCTGCGGCGGCGCGCCGGCGAAGCGGTTCGCGCTCCCGAACGCGAAGATCATGATCCACCAGGGCTCCGGCGGCTTTCGCGGCACGCCGGCCGACATCCAGATCGCGGCGCGCGAGATCCTCGAGATGACGCGGCGGATGGCCGAGATCATCTCCCGGCATTCCGGTCAGGACGTCGAGCAGGTGATGCGGGACATCGACCGTGACCGGTTCATGACGCCCGAGGAGGCGGTGGAGTACGGGATCGTCGACGCGGTGATCGAGACGCGCGCCGTTCACGCGGCGTGATCACGCGCCACGTGTCGACCGCGGCGCACGGCGTGCGCTCGTCACGATCCGCTCCACCGCCTGACGCAACGCGTCCGGGATCTCTCCGTTCCCGTCCTGGAACCGCTTGAAGGCGGCGGCAGGCTTCGCACGGCGGCCGCGTAGCCCACTGACGCCCTCGAAATCGGGCACGAGAGCGACCGTGCGCTTGCGGCCGGCAACGCGCAGGATCGTCTCGTTCGCGATCCGCTCCGCCTCGGGCGGCTGCACGCCGCGGGGCGCGTCACGGTCGTGGACGACGACGTACGGGATCCCGCAGGCATTGCAGATCTCGGCGAAGAGCGGGATGTTCCCCTTGCCGGCGCAGTCGACGATCGCGATCGCCTCCTGGTCGGCGTCGTAGCCGAGGGCGCGGAAGACGAAGGGAAACGCGAACTTCTCGGTACGGCCCTCGACGAGCATGACCGCGCGCGACAGGAAGATCTCCGCCCGCTCGGCGTCGAGCTCCGCGAAGAGCCGGAAGGCGTGCGTCCGCGGCAGCGCTTCCGGCTGAACGAGCGTCGTGCCGGCGTGGTCGTCGTGCCGGACGAGCACGAGCTGCTCGAGCCGGTCGACGCCCAGGAACACGGGCGCGTGCGTCGAGTAGAGCACCTGGTTCCGCCCGCGCGCGGCCAGCCGCCGCAGGAGCCGGTGCAGGTGCCGTTGCGCCGGCGGGCTCAGGTAGAGCTCGGGCTCCTCGATCAGCACCACGAGCCCGCGCACCCGCGCCTCGACGAGCCCGGCCATCGACCGCACCAGGGAGAGCCCGCCGTCCTCCGTCTCCTCGCTCCGCACGACGCCCACGGCCCGCTTCGCGGGATGGTCGGTCGCCGCGAGCAGCGACGTCGGCCGGAGGTTGGCCGGGAAGAAGAGCGACGGCGGCGCGCCCTCTCGGTTCAGGTTGAGCGTCGCCGGCGGGCGGGCGTCGAGGAAGAGCGTGCGGTCGCCGACCGTCGCCTCCACGTGGACACGTGTGTAGCCGCGGGAGACGTCTGCGGCCGTCGGCATCGGCGCCGCCGCCTCGAGCAGCGTCCAGATCGCGGAGAGCACCGTCGACTTCCCCGACGACGACTCGCCGACGAGCACGCACACCGGGCCGGGCGTGAGCTCGACGTCGTGGGCACCGCGGTAGCCCTGGATCGTGACACGCTCGATTCGCACGGTCGCGTCTACCCGCGCAGCGTGTTCTTCAAGAAGAAGAGCAGGTTCGCGGGGCGCTCGCCGAGCCGCCGCATCAGGTACGGGTACCACTCGGGGCCGTAGGGGGTCGCGACGAGCACCTTGTAGCCGCGGCGGGCGAGCTCGAGCTGGAGCTGCGGCCGCACGCCGTACAGCATCTGGAGCTCGAAGCGATCGCGCGGCACGTCGTTCACCTGGGCGAAGTGAAGCGCGCGATCGATCAGCGACCCGTCGTGCGTCGCGAGCGCCACGTGGCCCGAGCCCGCCAGCATCGTCTCCGCCAGGCGCGCGTATGCCGCATCGACGTCGTCCTTGCGCGGGTGCGCGACCTCCGGCGGCTCGAGGTACGCGCCCTTGACGAGGCGAAGGTTCGGTGCCAGCGGCAGCAGCGACTCGAGGTCGGCCGGCGTCCGGTAGAGATAGGCCTGCAGCACGGTGCCGACGTTGTCGAAGCCCTCCTCGCGGAGGCGCCGGTAGATCCGCAAGGTCGCATCGACGAACTGCGACTGCTCCATGTCGATGCGGATGAACGACCCACGCCGCAGGAGGCTCCTCATGTTCGCGAGCGCGAGCTCCTCGTCGATCTCGAGCCCGAGATGCGTGAGCTTCAGCGCGACGTTCGCCCGCAGGTCTTCCGCCGCGAGCCGGTCGATCACCTGCTCGTACGCGGCGACGACCTGCCCGGTCGCGCCCGGCTCGAGCACGCCCTCGCCGAGCAGCGTCGTGTTGGCGTAGAGCCCCTGCTCGTTCAGGCGCCGGAGCACGGCGACGCACTCGTCGAGCGTCTCGCCGGCGACGAACCGCGCCGCGCCGAGCCGCATGCCGTGACGCCGCACGAGTGACTGGACGCGCCGGCTGTCGGCCGCTGCGAGGATCGCCTTCCGCAGCGATGCATTGACGGCCGTGCTCAGCTGTGCGACAGCAGCCACTCGTGGATCTCGGGGACGAGATTCTGGACGAGCGTCAGATGACCCTCGGCGTCGTCGATCCGCGTCTCGCAGCCTCGGACGTTCGCGGCGAGCCAGAGCCCGTGGCCCTTCGGCACCATCAGATCGTCGCCTCCCTGCACGACGAGCACCGGCCGCTCGATCGAGGCGACGTCGAATCCCCACGGCTGCACGAAGGCGAGATTGTCGTCGACCCAGCCGTCGACGCCGGCCTCGAGCCCATGGCGCATGTTGCCGTGGAAGTAGGCGGCGAGCCCGCCGGTGAGCGCGGTGCGATCGGCATCGCCCAGGTGCGGTGCCATGGCCTCGCGCAACCCGTCCGCCGTGACGTCGAGCAGGCCGGTTCGCTCGTCGTCGAGCGCCGGCCGCAAGGCGGCCTCGCCTGCGAGCACGAGGTCGAACTCCTTTCTGTTCCCTTCGCCCATCCCCTCGAGCCAGTCGAGGCCTGCCGCGCCCCACGGCCCGACGCCGGCGACGCTCGCGGCTGCAACGAGGCGCCCGTCGAGGAGCGCGGCGCAAGCGAGCGCATGCGGCCCGCCGCCGGAAAGGCCCCACGTCGCGAACCGCTCGAGCCCGAGCTCGTCCGCGAGCGCGACGATGTCCGTAACGACGTCCGCGACTCTGCGCCCGGTCCGGCGCGACGAGCCGCCGTAGCCGGCGCGGTCATAGGCGATGAGTCGCACGCCGGGCGTTCGCCAGCGCTCGTAGAGCGTCCCGGAGCCCGGCGTCCCGTGGTGGTAGACGACGGGGAAGCCGTCGGGGTCCCCGAGCTCGTGCGCCTCCAGCGTGCGGCCGTCGGGCAGCTGAACCGTGTGCGGCACGGGCGCAGCTTAGATCTCGAGCCACGTTTCGGCGTGGAAGGATTCGCCCGCGCGTGAGGCGATTCCGGGCCGCGACGGCGCTCAGTAGTTCCCCCGATGCGGCGCGGCCCGAGCTGCGCGAGCCTCGATCACCATGGAGAACACCTACGCGATCATCGGTCGCGAGCCGGGGCCGTACGCGGCGCGCGCGCTTCGGGCACTCGAGGGAGCAATCCGCGACGCCGGTTGGCGGGCCGTCGACGCCGACTCCGCCGCACTCGTGCTGCACGTGATCGACCCCGAGCGGCCGGTCACGTTCCGCCGCCGCGCGCGCAGCACGTACGTCGCCGCCGTCTGCGAGCTGCCCGCGGGGCGTCCGCAGCTCGCCGACACCTACCCGCTGCTCGTCCGCTCGCTCTCGAACATCGTCCTCTGCGCGACCGCCGACGGGACGTGGTTCACGACGATGGAGCGCGGCTTCTACCTCGTCGACGACGCGTCGCTCGTCGAGCACCTGCTGCCGCTCGCCGGGTCGAAGCTCGTGATCGACAACGAGTTCCGCACCGACCTCGAGCCGGAGCTGTGGGGCGGAGACCATGCCACGGAGTCGATTCGCGCAGCCGGTCGTGCGATCGAGGCGCTCGGCCTGCTGCCGGCGCCGTTCCCGATCGAGGATCTGCTCGACGAGCGCGACCTGCGCCACGTCAAGCTGCTCTACGGCATCGGCGGGCTCTCGTACGGCAATCTGTCCGCGCGGAGGGACGCCGAGCGCTTCTGGATGAGCGCGAGCGGCGTCGACAAGGCGAACCTCGATCGCGCGGGCCGCGACATCCTGCTCGTCAGCGGCTACGACCCCGACCGCGGGGTCATCCTCCTCAGCGTGCCGCCGGTCGTCGAGCCCAGGCGCGTCTCGGTCGACGCGATCGAGCACTGGATGATCTACCGGCAGCACCCGGAGGTCGGGGCGATCCTGCACGTGCACGGCTGGATCGACGGGATCCGGAGCACGCACCTCAATTTCCCGTGCGGGAGCGAGGAGCTCGCGCTCGCGGTCTCGGCTGCGCTGGCGCGAGAGCCGGACCCCGTGCATGCGGTGATCGGTCTGCACAACCACGGCATCACCGCCACCGGCGAGAGCCTGCCAGAGATCCTCGAGCGGATCGGGTCGATGATCCGCCCGCAGGTGCCGATGTCGGGTTAGGACTTGCCCTAGATGATTGATTCCGAAGTGCTGTGCCCGTGGGGAGGGCATGCACCAAGCAGTGTGGCCGGCTCGACCGGTGGCAAGGCCGGTGGGCCTTGGCGCCGGGCGAGACGGACGCAATGCGCCGCGTGCAGGCCCCCATCCGCGGGCGCTTCGACTTTGGAATCAATCATCTAGACGACGCGCGAGGTGCCGAGCGGCCGCCTCGCCGCGTCGAGCGCCGTCACGGCGAGCCGCGCGGGTGCACGCGGCACCTTGACCGCCGTCTCGAACCCGGACGAGCGGACCGTCGTGAGCGGCCGGAGCGCGGTTCG
>DASUAX010000009.1:0-12838 GCA_035763525.1 Gaiellaceae bacterium | reverse complement strand
TCAGCCTGCCTGTGCGGCTTCGCGGCGCCGCGCCCGGGCTCTGCCTCGCGCTCGCCGCGCCGTGCGGCTGAGCGGGCTCGACGCGGCCATCGCGCGCACCGACTGGCGCACCGACGTCATCGACTCGAGCACCGCCGTCGGCTCGTAGCCGCAGTGGGCCATGCAGTTCGCGCAGCGGTCGTCGCGGCCGCGGCCGTAGGCGTCCCAGTCCGTGGTCTCGACGAGCTCCTTGTAGGTGGTCGCGTACCCGTCGCCCATCAGGTAACAGGGCCGCTGCCAGCCGAAGATCGAGTAGCTCGGGATGCCCCACGGCGTGCACTGGAAGTCGACCTTGCCCTCGAGGAAGTCGAGGAACAGCGGTGTGTGATTCAGCCGCCAGCGGCTGCGGCCGCCGTCGGCGAACGCCTCGCGGAACAGCTTGCGCGTCTGCGTCACGCCGGGGAAGTGATCCTGGTCGGGCGCCTTCTCGTACGCGTACGCGGGCGAGATCTGGATCGAGTCGACCTCGAGCTCGTCGTTCAGGAAGTCGAGCACCTCGCGTACCGTCCTGGGCGTATCGGTCGAGAGGAAGGTGGTGTTCGTGCTGACGCGGAAGCCACGCTCCTTGGCCGCGCGGATCGCCGACACCGCCTTGTCGAAGATGCCCTCGCGCTCGACGAACGCGTCGTGACGCTCGCGCAGGCCGTCGAGGTGCACGACCCAGGAGAAGTAGGGCGACGGCGCGAACCGGTCGAGCCGCTTCTCCATCAGGATCGCGTTCGTGCAGAGGAAGACGAACTTCTTGCGCGCGAGCAGCTCCTGCGCGATCACGTGCACCTCCGGGTGCACGAGCGGCTCGCCGCCCGCGATCGACACCATCGGCGCGCCGCACTCGTCGATCGCCGCCAGCGCCTGCTCCACCGGCATCCGCTTCTTGAGGATGTGCTCGGGGTACTGGATCTTCCCGCAGAACGAGCACGCGAGGTTGCACTGGAAGAGCGGCTCCAGCTCCACCAGCAGCGGGAAATGCGTGCGCCGCTTCAATTTCTGGCCCATCAGGTAGCGGCCGATCGTCATGCTCTGGCGTAGAGAGACGCTCATCTCACCTCCTTCGGCAACCTGAACCGTAGTGATTCGGTCGTCGTCGTCCGTTCTTCAAGGTCTGCGCCGCCGAGAGCGGCGATCGCGTCGATCACGCCGCGCACGAGCGGCTCGGGCGCGGACGCCCCCGCCGACAGCCCGATCGTGCCCGCGTTCGCGATCCACGCGAGGTCGATGTCCGTCTCGTCGTCGACGAGGTACGCCGGGGTGTGCTCCCGCTCCGACACCTCGACGAGGCGCTTCGAGTTCGACGAGGTGGCGGAGCCGACGACGAGCATCACGTCGGAGCTGCGGGCGACCTCGCGCACCGCCACCTGTCGGTTCGTCGTCGCGTAGCAGATGTCGTCGGACGCCGGGCCCCGCAGCGCCGGGAACCGCTCCCGCAGCGTCTCCACGATCTCGTCCGTCTCGTCGACCGCGAGCGTCGTCTGCGTCAGGTACGTCACGCGCTCCGGATCCGGTAGCTCGACCCGCTCCGCTTCGCGCACGTCCTGTACGAGCACCGTTGCCTCGGGCGCCTCGCCGCGCGTGCCGTCGATCTCCTCGTGCCCCTCGTGGCCGATCAGCAGGATCGTGTTCCCGGCCTCCGCGAACCTCCGTGCCTCCGCGTGCACCTTGGAGACGAGCGGGCAGGTCGCGTCGATCACGTCGAGGCCGCGTGCCGCCGCCTCCTCCCGCACCGCCGGCGAGACGCCGTGGGCCGAGAAGACGGTGGTGGCGCCGCGTGGCACCTCGTCGAGCTCGTCGACGAAGATCGCGCCGCGCCGCTCGAGGTCGGTGACGACGTGCTCGTTGTGCACGATCTGCTTGCGGACGTAGACGGGCGCTCCCCGCTGCCTCAGCGCGAGCTCGACGATCTCGATCGCGCGCTCCACGCCGGCACAGAACGAGCGGGGCGCCGCGAGCAGGATCGTGCGGTGGCGCAGCGACCGGCGCCACTCGTCGAGCACGCCTGCCGCACGCCGGAGCTGCAGCAGCGCGCGCGTTCCCGCGACGGCCGTACGCGGGTCGACGAGCTCGCGTCCCGCCTCCTCGACCACCACGCGCAGGACGACGAGGGGTCGGCCGTCCGCCGCCTCGGCGAGCCACGCCGACTCCATGTCGACGCCGTCGACGCCCTGCTCGCCGAGGAAGCGGCGCTCCGCCGGGCCGGCGGTCGCGTCGACCGATGCGATGGTGGCTACGCGGGGCCGAACGCCGTGGCGGCGGAGCGCGGCGGCGAGCATGCGGCTCCCGGGCGCGCTCACCGTCTCGCCGCCCGGCCCTCGCAGCTCGGAGCCGAGCAGCACGTCGCCCGTTTGCAGCGAGGGTGAGGCGGCCGCGCAGAGGCCCGCGACGGCGACGCCGCGTGCGTCGACGGCGAGCCCGCGCGCGGCGGCGATGCGGGCGCGCCGGCGCCCCATGCCGCTCCGGATCACGCGCGCTTCCCGGCGGAGCGACGCGGGCAGGCTCGCCTCCTCGACGCGGAGCGGGGCGTAGACGAGGATGCGGTCCTCGCTCACGCTGTCTCCTCGCGGCGCGCGAGGCGTCCGAGCGCAGAGACGGGAAAGACCTGCCGGTAGAGGTGGTAGTTCAGGTAGAAGTCTCCTGGGAAGCCCGTCCCGGTGTACCACGGCTCGTCCCAGGAGCCGTCGTCCCGCTGGGTGTGCGCGAGGAAGCCGACCGCCCGGTCGACCGTGTCGCCGTGCACGCCTGCCGCCTCCAGTGCGAGGAGCGCCCAGGCCGTCTGCGAGGCGGTCGAGTGGCCGCGTCCGCGCCAGCCAGTGTCGCGGTACGACCGCAGGTCCTCGCCGAAGCCGCCGTCGTCGTTCTGCACCGAGCGCAGCCACCCGACGGCGCGGCCGACGCTCGCGTGGCCGCCGAGACCGCAGGCGACGAGGGCGGGCACGGCGGCACCGGTGCCGTAGACGTGGTTCGCCCCCCAACGGCCGAACCAGGAGCCGTCGGCCTCCTGCTCGCCGAGCAGGTACTCGATCCCGCGGCGCGCCGCCGGCTCGTGCGCGCGGCCCTCGAGCGCGAGCGCCTCGAGCACGTGCGCCGTCACGTCGGCGCTCGGCGGGTCCGTGACCTCGCCGAAGTCGCAGAACGGGAGCCGCGCCGGCAGCGAGCTCGTGTTGTCGACGTCGAAGGCCGCCCAGCCGCCGTTCCGCGACTGCATGCCGACCATCCAGGCGATGCCGCGGTCGCAGGCATCCGCGCCGACGCCGGCGCGGCGCAGGGCCATCACGACCTCGGCGGTGTCGTCGATGTCGGGGTGCCAGTCGTTCGCGAACTCGAACGCCCACCCGCCCGGCGCGAGGTGCGGCCGCCGCTTCGACCAGTCACCGCGGTGGCGGATCTCTCGTGCCGTCGTCCACCCGGCCGCGCGCGCGATCGCCGGGTGCGACGGCTCGAGACCGGCGTCGAGGAGCGCGATCAGCGCGAGCACGGTGTCCCAGACCGGCGACTGGCACGCTTCGATCCGGCGCCCCGCCTCGTCCTCGATCGTGAAGACGTCGAGGCCTGCGAGCCCTTTCCGGATCGCCGGCGCGTCGAGCGGCAGCCCGTAGGCGTGCAGCGCGATCAGCGACCACACCCACGGCGGCTGGATGCCGCCCCACGAGCCGTCCCCCTCCTGCCGGTCGAGAACCCACCGAACCGCGCGCCGCAGGGCTGCTTGCCGCAGCGGGCCGACCGGGCGGCGCCCGTAGGCATGGAGGGCGCGGTCCCAGCCGGGCTGCTTCTGCTGGCGTCCGCGCGGGAGCTCGCCGAGCGAGAACGGGAGCGGCCGCGAGGGCTCGAGCGCGGTCGCGACCTGCAGCGCGACGATCGTCTGGCGCGCCCAGCAGCCGAAGCTGTAGATGGAGAGGGGCGCGCGCGCCGGGAGCAGCAGCTGCTCGGGCGGCAGCACCGGCACGGTGCGCCAGCTCCACGCGCCGAGCAGCGCAAGCCACATCCGCGTGAAGACGCGCGTGGCGCCGAGCCCGCCGAGCTCGCCGACCAGGTCGCGGGCGGCGCGCAGGTGCGGCGAGTCGGCGGTGTCGCCCGCGAGCCGCAGGGCCACGTATGCCTCGACGGTGGTCGAGAGGTCGGCCGGGCCGCCGTGGAACGTCGCCCAGCTGCCGTCCTCGCGCTGCTTGCTCCTGATCCACTTCGCGGTCGCCGTGGCCGTGCGTCCGTCGAGGACGCCGAGGTAGTGGCGCAGGAAGAGATCCTCTGCGTCGATGGTCACGTTCGTCTCGAGCTCGCCCTTCCAGTAGCCCTCGGGATGCTGGAGCTCGAGCAGCCTGGTCACGCCGCGGTCGAGCGTCTCCCGCAATCCGCGGGTCGCCGGCTCGACGGCGGTCACGCGACCTCCTCCAGGCGCCGGCGGAAGAGCGGCTGAGAGAGCACCTGCGCCGCGGCGGCGCTGCCGCTCCGAACGGCGCCTTCCATCGTCGCCGGCCAGCCCGTGTCCGTCCACGCGCCGGCGAGCGCGAGGCCCGGGAGATCCGTTCGCGCGGGCGGCCGCAGGCGCGCGGAGCCGGGAGAGCCGCGGAACGTGGCCGCGGGCTCCCGCGTCACGGCCGAGTCGAGCAGCTGCGCCTCGCGCGCAGCCGGCAGCATCCGCGCGATCGCCTTCGCCGAACGCTCGACGAGCCGTGCCCGCGTCAGTGTGAGCTCCTCGTCGGCGCCGGAGAGCGAGAGCGAGAGGAACTGACCGTGCTCGACCTCGGACGAGGCCGTCCGGTCGAAGAGCCACTGCACGGGTGAACCGACGGCGGCCGCGAACGGCACGTCGAGGACGCGACGGTCGTAGTGGAGGTGCACGTTGACGATCGGGCTCGTCCCGAGCCGCTCGGCCTCCTCGGCCGAGACGATTCCCGGCGGTAGAAGCTCGGCGGCGACCTGCGGCGGCACCGCGGAGACGACCCGATCGACCCGCTCCGGCCCGTCGCGCAACTGGAGCTCGAAGCCCTCGCCCGCGGAGTGGACCCGCTCGACCTTCGTGCGCAGGCGGATCCGCACGCCGCGCGCGCGCAGCGCGGCCGCCGCGGCCTCGCCGTGGAGCCGCTGCAGCGGCACCGTCGGGACGCCGATGTCGCATGCGTCCGACTCGTCGAGCACCCCCGTGCGAAAGACGAACGCGGCGAGCGCGAGCGACGCGTCGTCGGCATGCAGGTTGAGCGTCGGCAGCGCGATCAGGTCCCACAGGCGGTCGATCGCCTCGCGCGACTGGCCGTGCGCACGCAGCCAGGCGCCGAAGGTCGTCTCGTCGAGGCGCGGGTCGGCCGGATCGAGCCTGCGGAGGGCGGTCACCGCACGGGCGGCGGCTGCGCGCTCGCGCAGGGTGAGGTGGCGGTAGGAGAGGAGCGCCTTCGCGAGGTGGAGCGGCGCGGGGAGGGCGGTGCGCCCGAACGTCGCCCGGTTGCCGGCGCCGTCGAGCACGAGGATCGAGAGCCTCGGCTGCAGCTCCAGGTAGCGGTCGGTGCCGAGGGTGACGAGCAGCCGGCGGTAGGCGGTGCAGCAGCGCAGAGCGACGTGCTGGCCGTTGTCGAGCCAGTGGCCGCCCCGGCGGATCGAGAAGGTCGCGCCGCCCAGCCGCGGCCGCGCCTCGTACAGGGTCACCTCGGCGCCCGCGTCGGCGCACTCGAGCGCAGCCGTGATGCCGGCGAGGCCGCCGCCGAGCACCGCGATCCTCGCGCGGTTCACGTCGACCCTCGCACGAGCCCGCGGACGACGTGCACGCGCTTCTCCCACCGCGGCAGCGCGACACGCGACGAGAGCACACGTTCCGGCTCGCTGGCGACGCGCTCCAGCAGGCGCACGTACGAGGCGGTCAGCGCGACGACGCAGCGGGCGCTGGCCGCGTCGAGGAGCGGCAGCAGCCCGAGGCCGCGGTGCAGCCAGGCGAGCCCGCGCTCCGCCTCGAACGCCAGCAGCAGCTCGGCCTCTCCCTCGAGACGCCCGTCGACGACGCGGCAGCCGAAGCGCTCCAGGTCGGCGGCGGGGAGGTACTCGCGACCGTCGCCCAGGTCCTGCGCCAGGTCGCGGAGGATGTTCGCGAGTTGCAGGGCGACGCCGAGATCGTCGGCGAGCGGCTCGGCCGCAGCACGGTCGCGCGTCTCGAAGACGCCGAGGCAGAGGCGCCCGATCGACCCGGCCACGCAGCGGCAGTAGCGCTCCAGGTCGGCGAAGGTCTCGTAGCGCGTGCCACGCGTATCCGCCTCCGCTCCGTCGAGGAGGTCGCCGAACGCCCCGAGCGGGATCGGGTACCGCCTCGCCGCGTCCGCGACGGCGACGAGCACCGGGTCGTTCGAGCCGTCGATCTCCGCGAGCCCGGCGCGCAGCGCGGCCAGCCGTCGGAGCTTCGCGTCGGCGGGCAGGGCGCCGTCCGCGACGTCGTCGATGCGTCGGGCGAGCGCGTACACCGCGAACAGCGCGTCGCGGCGGTCGCGCGGCAGGAGCCGCATCCCGGCGTAGAAGCTCGACCGCGAGTCGCGCACGATCCGGCGCGCCTCGCCGTACGCCTGCTCCACCTGCCGGGTCAACGCGCGCTCCGGAGAACGGCAAGCGTGGTACGAAGCCGCGTCGCCCTGCTCGGGCGCGGCGCGCGGGAGAGGACGTCGTACCCTGCGTCGCGCAGGGCGTCGAGCGCGGCAATGCCTCCGCCCACGTACCCGGCTACCGCGAAGCGCGCCCGGCCCTCCAGCGACCCGACGAGCGGGCGCCCCGAGCGCAGCAGCCCCCGGGCGCGCTCGCACTGGAGCTCCAGCAGCGCGCGCAGGCCGGGCCCAGGAGTTGCCGCCGTCAGGTCGTCTCGCTCGACGCCGTGGCGGCGCCGATCCTCGCCCGGCATGTAGATGCGGCCGGCGAGCGCGTCCTCACGAACGTCCTGGACGTGCTCGACCACCTGCAGCGCGGTGCAGACGTCGTCGGAGAGCGCCCCTCGCTCGGGCGTCTCGACGCCGAACACGGCGAGCACGAGCCGGCCGACCGGGTTCGCGGAGAGCTCGCAGTAGGAGACGAGGTCCGCCCACGTCTCGTACTCGAATTGCGCCTGGTCGCGCCGGTTCGCCTCGATCAGGCGCGCAAATGGCTCCCGGCGCACCCGGCAGTCGCGGATCAGCGCCTCGACCTCCTGGAAGAGCGGCGTTCGCGCCTCGCCCGTGAAGGCGCGGTCGAGCTCGGCCTCCGCCTCGTCGAGCGCGGCGAGGCGGTCGCCTTCCACCGCGTCGCCGAGCTCGTCGACGAGACGGGCGAAGCCGTAGACGGCCATCAGCCGGCGCCGGGTCGTGCTGCCCAGGAGCAGGGAGGCAACGCTGAAGTTCTCGGTGCTCGCGCGCCGCCTGACCGCCTCTGCCGCAGGCAACGCAGGGGCGGACACGCTACTCACCGATGACCTGGATCAGGACCTTCCGTGGGCGGGACCGGTCGAGCTCGCAGAAGAAGATCCGCTGCCACTGGCCGAGCGTCAGGCGGCCCTCGACGATCGGGATCGTCTGCGACGACGAGAGGATGACCGAGCGGCAGTGCGAGTGGCCGTTCGGGAAAGCGGCGGTGTCCTCCTCGATCCCCTGCGTGCGAACCGTGAGGTCGTCGTGGCGGTAATAGCTCCCTTCCTCGGACGGGACGAGGCGCTCGAGCAGGTCCTCGAAGTCGCACTGGAACCCGTCCTCGGGCTCGTTGATGAGAATCGCGCAGGTCGTGTGCGGCGAGTAGACGACCGCCATCCCGTTCTTGACCTCCGAGCGCTCCACGACCTCCATCACGTCGGACGTGACGTCGATCATCTGCGACCGCCGCTCGGTCACCAGGTCGTGGTTCTCGAAACGATGCCTCATCAGGCCTCCTTCTTGTCCACGCCGATGCTCGCTCCCACCCGTGAATTTCGAATCCCGCGTTGACCATAGATGAAACGCGCCGCGGTCCAATGCCTCTAGGGCCGACCTTCCCGCTCGAGCGGCTTGCGCGCGAGCAGCAGGATCAGGCCGTTTGCGAGCAGGAGCGGCAGTGAGACGAGGAACGCGAGCTGCAGCCCCCTGCCGCCGCCGCTGCCGCCGAGGACGTCCGCGACGACGCCGAAGCCCAGCGGGGCAACCGCCTCGAAGACGATCTGCGTCGTCGTTCGTACCGACTCCGCGCGGCCCCAGAGATCGGGTGCGACGACGTCCAGGCGGATGGCGTCGAGCATCGGGGAAGCAGCCGTGAGCGTCGCTGCGCCGGCGACGTAGAAGGGCAGCGCGAGGGCGAGCGGCTGCACGAAGAGCGCCGCCGCGAAGAGTGCGGCCGCGGCCGCGAACTCGGCTGCGGCGACGACGAGGCGCGTGCCGCTGCGGCCCGACTCGGTCAGTCGGTCGCCGATGCGTCCGCCGACGACGAGCCCGCCGGCGGCGCCGGCGCCGAGCAGGAGCAGGAGCAGGTCGGCAACGCTCTGACTGACGCCGTAGTGCTTCGCGGTGAAGGTCACCGCGAACGTGCGGACGCCGGCGAAGAAGAAGTAGCCGACGCAGCTCGCGACGATCACGATCACGACGGTTCTCGTCGCCAGCACGATCCTGAACGCCTCCGCGAGCGAATCCCGGCGACTCCCCGTTCGACGCTTCGGCTCCTGCACGCGGTGCGCGAAGAGCGCGAGCGCGGCGCCGGCGGCGGCGACGATCCAGAAGACGCCGCGCCAGGACAGGAACGCCCCAGCGAGCGCGGCGACGACGACGCCCGCGCCGGTCCCGACGAGCTCGCCGGCGTCGACGACGCTCAGCGCGCGGTTGCGCTCGGCGGGCGGGTAGAGGTCGCCCACCATCGAAGCCGCGGCGGGCCGGGCCACCGCGACGAGGGCGCCGAGCATCATCCGCGCCGCGACGAAGAGCCACAGCGTCACCGCGGCACCGCCGAGGGTCATCGCCGCCGACCACAGCGCGAGCCCCGCCGTGAGCAGGCGCACCCGGTTGACGCGGTCGACCAGCGCTCCGGCGGGGACGGTCGCGATCGCGCCGACGACCGCGAACGCGCTCGCGACGACGCCGAGGCCGGCGTTCCCGAGATCGAACTGCTCCTTGAGCTGCGGGCCGACCGCGCCCACGACCGACCGGTCGCCGTAGTCGACGGCGAGCGCGGCGGCCACGAGGAGCAGCGTGGTCCGCCGCTGCGTCAGGCGAGGAAGTCGCGGCACGGCCCACCGCTGCGGTCTCCGGACGGGCCGCGGGCTAATCGGCCGGCGGGCGGACGACGGCACCGCCGTCGGCACGCTGGACGACGAGCGGCAGCATCCGCTCGGACAGATACGACTCGATCGCGTGGATCGCGCCGTCGATCAGGCGTTTCCGCTCGTCGGAGGCGAACTGGACGTGCACGGCGCAGCGGTCGTCGGTCTCGACGACCTCCGCCCGCAGGCCGTGCGCGGCGAGCGACTCCGTCAGGTCGCTGCCGATCCCCCGGCGGGGGACGTCGATCTCGATCGTCTCGGACACGTCGCCGGTCTATTGCCGCCGCGGCCGCGTCTTAGGACTCGAACCGGAATGACGCTCGTCGATTTGGGTGCGCTGGGTGGGTGTGATGCAAGGACGCAGGGAGCGGCGATAGCTGAAGCTATTGCCGCGACTGAGGACGCGGCAGCGTGCCCGCACAGCGCGGCCAAGCGGCACAGACTTCATTCCGGTTCGAGTTCTTATGCGTGCCTCCCGAGCAGCCTGGGCACGAGCGGCCTCCGGGGCGGCCGCTCCCGCAGCTGCGCGGCGCGCAGCTCGAGCAGCGGCAGCACGTGGGCGCTGCGCCTGAAGGGGTCGGCGAGTGCCGGCCCGCCCGCGAGCGGGAGCGCTGCGACGATCTCGCCGCCGACGAGCGCCACCACGAGCCGCCCCTCGGGCACTGGCCGCTCGGCGAGGGCCGCGAGCCGCTCCAGCGCCGGATCGTCGAGCGGCTTGCAGAGCCGGAGCTCGACGTCGTCCGGCTCCTCGCGGCGCCGCCTGGCCGGCGCCGCCGGCGCGTGGTACGCAGCCCGGCGGAGCGTCTCGATCCGGTCGTTCGCCATCATCGTCCTCCACTGCACGTCGAACATCTCGCCTCCTCTGTCCTCCTCGCGTAACCGATGATAAGATCTTACTGGTTACCTAACCTGCTACGCAAGGTGAGTGGTTACAGATGCACGTTGGCCCCGACCCAGGCCTGATCAACGACTTCGTCAACACCCGCGACCTGGCGCGGGAAACGGATGCGCTCGCGACTCCGGCGGAGCTCCGCGAGTGGCTCGCGGGCCGCGGGCTGCTCGCGCCGGGGTCTCGCGTCACGCGACTCGACGTCGACGAGGCCTGCCGCGTCCGCGAGGCGCTTCGCGACGTGCTCGCGGCGAGGAGCGGCCTCGACGCCGACGCGGACGCGGCGACCGCCGAGATCGACGCCGCCGCCCGGCGAGCGGGCATCGAGGTCAGATTCGACCCGACCTGCCCGCGGGTCGAGCCGACCGCGGCCGGGGTTCGTGGCGCGGTCGGCAGGATCCTGGTCGAGGTCTACGACGTGATGGTCGACGGCAGCTGGGAGCGCATGAAGGCGTGTCGCGCCGACGACTGCCGCTGGGCGTTCCTCGACACCTCGAAGAACCGCTCCCGCTGCTGGTGCTCCATGGAGAGCTGCGGGAATCGTGCGAAGGTGCACGCCTACCGGCAGCGTCACCAGCACCGTTGAGCACACCCCGCGGCACCTTCTCGATCGTCGCCGCCGACCCCGAGGCCGGCGAGGTCGGCTGCGCCGTCCAGTCGAGGTACTTCTCCGTCGGGTCGGTCGTGCCCTGGGCGCGCGCCGGCGTCGGCGCCGCCGCGACGCAGGCCGCGGGCGTTGCCGTCTACGGCCGTCGGGCGCTCGAGGAGCTCGAGCGCGGAGCCGAGCCGGCGGACGCGCTCGAGCGCGTGCTCTCGGACGACCCGGGACGCGAGACGCGCCAGCTCGGCGCGGTCACCGCCGACGGGCGCGCCGCGGCGTTCACCGGCGCCGAGTGCCTCGACTGGGCCGGCCACCGAACCGGCCGGGGGTATGCCGTCCAGGGCAACATCCTCGCCGGCGAGGACGTGGTCGCAGCGATGGCGGGCGCCTTCGAGGCGACGGCGGGCACGCCGCTCGTCGAGCGTCTCGTCGCCGCCCTCGAGGCCGGGCAGGCGGCCGGCGGCGACCGGCGCGGACAGCAGTCGGCCGCGGTCGTCGTGGAGCGGTCGGGTGCCGGTGCCGGGTCGCGCGAGCGGATCGACCGTGTCTGCGACCTGAGGGTCGAGGACCACCCGGAGCCGATCGCCGAGCTCCGCCGCCTCGTCGGCCTCTGGACGCGCTGGGACGCACAGCGGCGCGGCCATGCCGCCTACGAGCGCGGCGAGTACGCGGCGGCGGCCGCGGAGCTCGAGCAGGCGCTCGGGCACGGCGACGACGGCGAGCTCCTCTACAACCTCGCCTGCTACGAGTCGCGCGCCGGCCGCAGCGATGCGGCGCTCGGGCATCTCCGCCGCGCGCTCGACCTCCAGCCGTCGCTCCGGGAGCTGGTGGCGAGCGATCCGGATCTCGACCCGATCCGCGGCGCCCTCGGCTCGGACTAGCCGACCGGTCCTTTTCGGACATCTGGCGCCGGGACGGAACGATCGTCACGCTCTCGGCACGGACCGGTCACAGACATTTGCGAGGTCCCTCCGTACCGTCGTCGGTGACGGCAACGAAAGGAGAGGACCATGCGGAAGCTCTTCCTGTTGCTCGCCGTCGTCGCTGCGCTCGGCGTGACCGGTGCGGCCTCGGCGTCGGCGGGCGGCGGTGGACGGGGCGACATGACCTGCGGCCCCGGCTGCAATCCCGGCGGCGGCTGGAGCGGGTGCAAGACGATCGAGGTCTCGCATTCGTCGAGCCTCTGGTACGTCTACAGCGTCCGGCACGCGTTCCGGGTGTCGTACTGCAAGTCCGGCGGTGTGATCACGTCGATCTGGGGCCAGACGAACTATTGCGACGTGAGCGGGATCGCGAGCTGCTCGCCGACGGTGTGGTTCCAGACCGGCGGCGGCGGGGGCGCGACGTGGGCGACGTTCGAGGCGCACGCCCTCTGGACGATCGCGCCGGCCCACATCTACAACTCGACCGACGTGCTCACGCTCACGATCCCGACGATCGACGGGTGATGTCCGACCGGTGGTGCAAATGGCTGCTGCTCGCCGTCGCGGCGTGGATCGCGCTCACGCTCGTGCTGACCGCGGTGGTGGCGCTGACGCTCCATTAGAGAGGGGCGGCGGGCCGTGCAGCTTCGCCCACGGCTGCGGCCCCCGGCTCGTTTTCGTCGGGCCTTCGGCGGGAATGCCTCCCGTACGGCCGGCCCGGCCGATCCATCCGTCCTTCCATCTCGTAGAATCCCGCAATGTCCGCCGAGGCGTGGGAATTCCTCTTCATGATGCTGGCGCTGAAGATCCCGATCATCTATCTCGGGTTCGTCGTCTGGTACGCGATCAAGGCGGAGCCGACCGAACCCGGCATCGACGAGAGCGAGTATTCGATCTGGCGTCCGTGGAAGCGGCCGGCCGGACCGCGCCCGCGCCGCGGCGGGCCGCACGGGACGCGCGACGCCGCCGAGGTCCGTCGCACCCGGCGCGAGAGAGATAGAGTCGCGCCGTGACGTCGACCGGCGCGCGTACTTCCATTCGTCCCGTCGAGGCGGTCGCCGGCTTCCTCGCCGCCGCCGCGTGCTTCCTCGGAGGCTTCGAGCTCTTCTACCGGCCCTTCCGGCTCGCGCCGCTCGCCGTCATCCTGCTGCTGATCGCGACGCTGATGACGCGCGACCAGC
>DASUAX010000008.1:0-10870 GCA_035763525.1 Gaiellaceae bacterium | reverse complement strand
GGTTCTGCTTCGTGAGTCGGCCGTCGTGGACGGTGACGACGAAGGTCTTCCCGGTCGAGCTCGTCTCGCTGAAGCGGAGCGTCTCCGGGTCGACGACTGCGATGCGTATCGGGCTCCGCGCAAGCGGCTTTCCGTAGGCGGCGAGAATGTCGGCCTTCGCCTGCGCTGAAGGCTCCCTCCGGAGGGTGTGCAGCCGGCGGGAGCGGACGAAGAGTGCTAAGGGCGAACGAACCAGAGCACCTTCGCGAAGTTCGTCGCGAGCCAGGTGACGGGGCAGGCGCGGTTCGGGCCGAGCGTCGGCACGCGGAGCGGCCGGCGGAGCGGCGTCCACACGTCGGTGAGCGTGTCGTTCACGATTCGGAAGAAGGCGTCGGCGCGTTGCGTCCCCTGAGGCGTCGATGGAAAGCCGCGTAGGCCGATGCGAATCCGGTGGATGCCGCCGCGCGGCACGACCACGTTCGCGGCGTGCGGTGAGCCTGATCAGCGAACGTACGAGCGGCGGCGTCGCAGGGGTCCCTGGAAAGGATCTGGTCACGATCCAGGGCCGGTGGTAGCGTCGAGTCCAGATGGCCGCGACAGCGTCCTCGCGCGCCGCGTCGGTACCTGCGAACGTCCCGGTCGGCCCATGGCGTAGCGGCTGGCGGCGGCTGCGTCGGGACCGGGGAGGCTTCGTCTCGCTCGTCGCGGCAGCGGCGATCGTGATGCTCGCGCTGTTCGGCAGCGCGACCCTCTCGCGCCTCGTCGGCCACGACGGGAACACGCCGTTCCTGTACGGGGCCAGCGCCGAGCATCGGCCCGTCGGGCCGTGGACGCACGTGCCGACGCCGAAGACCCCGACCTTCGACGCCTACGGCAACCTGCTGACGCCGCCGAAGGGGACGAAGAGCACGCTGTTCGTCTTCGGCGCGGACGGCCCGCTCGGCCGCGACGAGCTGATCCGGCTGCTCGACGGTCTGCGCACCTCGCTCGAGATCGGGATCGGCGCCATGCTCGTGGCGCTCGTGATCGCGGTCCCGATCGGCGCTGCCGCCGGCTACTTCGGCGGCGTCGTCGATGCGGTCGTCTCGCAGTTCACGGAGACGGTGATGGCGTTCCCGCTGCTTCTGTTCCTGCTCTTCGCGAACCGCTACCTGATCGGGGACATCCGCTCGGTCGGCTGGAGCTGGGTCGTGCCCGAGGGCGCGATCGGGGAGGCCGTGCTGATCGGGACGTTCACCGCCTTCTACCCGATCAGGCTGATCCGGGCGCAGCTGTTCACGCTGCGGAACGCCGAGTTCGTCGAGGCGGCGCACATGGTCGGCGCATCCACCTGGCGCATCCTCCGTGGCCACCTCCTGCCGCACCTCGCCCCGATCCTTCTCGTCTGGGCGGGGATCGCAATCGGGACGAACATCCTCGCCGAGGTCGGCCTCAGCTTCCTCGGCATCGGCGTCCAGGTCTCGACCCCGACGCTCGGATCGCTGCTCTCGACGGTCTGGGGGACGATCTACAACCCGCAGACCTACAACGGCGAGGTCTACACGCCGTGGCAGACGATCTTCCCGATGGTGACGATCGTCCTTACCGTCTTCTGCCTCAACCGCCTCTCCGAGGCCGTTCGGCGCGCACTCGAGCCGCGCGCGGTGCGATGAGAGCAGCGAGGTACCTGGCCGGGCGCGTCGCGCGCGCCGTGCTGACGCTGCTGACGATGATTGCCGTCACGTTCGCGCTCTACTTCGCGATCGAGACGAACCCGCCGGTCGCCACGTTCTTCCCGAGCGTCGCGAAGGGAACGCCCGCGACCAAGCAGCAGACGGAGCTCGTCGACCATCTCTTCTACCTCGACCGGTCGAAGGTCGGCCTGTACCTCAGCTACGTCGGGCACCTCGCACGTGGCGACCTCGGCCGTCGCACGACGCTCGACCACAACAGGATCGTCGACGCGGGATCCGTCGCGCCGTATCAGCAGCTGCGCGTGACGCTGTCGATCCTGCTCGGCGGCGCGCTGCTCGTGTTGCTGTTCTCGCTGCCGCTCGGCGCAGTCTCGGGCACGCGCATCGGCTCGTGGACCGACCGGGTGATCTCGTTCGGCGCGCTCGTCTTCGTTTGCATGCACCCGATGACGCTCGGCCTCATCCTGAGGAGCGCCGGTGGCCGGGTCGACTGGCTCCCGACGAGCGGCTACTGCACCTTCGTGAAGCACCCCGCGCCGACGGTAGGCTTCTTCCCAGCCGGGTACAAGCCGTGCGGCGGCCCCGTCGACTGGGTGACCCACCTGATTCTGCCCTGGCTCACGTTCGCGCTGCTCTTCCTCGCCCTCTACACGCGCATGATCCGCGCCAGCGTCGCCGAGACGGTCGAGGAGGACTTCGTGCGCACCGCGCGCGCCAAGGGCGCGTCGCAGACCCGCGTGCTCGCGCGCCACGTCCTCCCGAGCGCCGGACTGCGCGTGCTCACGATGGTCGGGATGGAGATCGGCACCGCGATCGGCGTCTGCATCTACATCGAGTCGGCATTCGGGATGTCCGGCCTCGGCACCGCGGCAGTCGCCGAGCTGGGTGGGGCCCAGCTCTTCCTCGAGCTGCCGTACATGCTCGCGATCGTGGTCCTGATCACGCTGATCGTGATCGTCGGCAACCTGGTGGTGGACGTGCTCTACGCGGTTCTCGATCCGCGCGTCGGCGTGCAGGGCGGGACGCAGCGGACGAAGAGCCTTGTCGGCGGCGTCTTCTAGCCGCGGGCCGGTACGGGGTAGACGCAGAGGCCGACGACCGGCCCCGCCGACAGGTGGTGCAGGACGGCCCGGGTGAGAGACAGGATGACCGGGCGCACCACGAGATCGGAGTGATCGCCCTTCGCCGGCGGCGAAACGGCGATTCGGTGCTGCGGCCCGACGCACGCCACTATCCCCGTCGGCGTCGCGGGTTGCGGGCTCTCGTCCCGGTGCGCCGGAGCCGAGGAAGCGATGCTCGGCGGGCCGGAGCCCGGCGACGACGGGCGTAGCAGGAGGACGAGAGCCGGGGCGAGCGCGAGCAACAGCACCGCCCCCGTTGCGAGACGCCTTCGTCGCTGACGGCGACGCGCGTCCTCGATCGCGGCTCGTGTCGGAATGGCAAACGTCAGCGTCATTCGCTCTCCCTCAGTCGATCGACTCGACGAGCCGGACGAGCTCGTCCCGGCGGTAGCCGTGTCGTCGCGCGAGCCGGACGAGCTCGCGCGCCTTCTCGACGACCGCAGTGCGCTCGGGTGTGCCGGCGACCGTGATCCCGCGCCCCCGCCTGAACTCGAGCAGCCCCTCGTCGCGCAGCGTGCGGAGCGCGCGGAGGACGGTGTTCGTGTTCACGCCCAGGACGGCGGCGAGGTCGCGCGCGGGCGGGAGCCGCTCGCCGGGTCGGGCCTCGCCCTCGGCGAGCGCTCGGCGGATCTCGCCGGCCGCCAGCTCGTGGAGGTCGCCGGGAACGTCGCGTCGCAGCCTCCGCCACTGCATGGTGCTAGAGAGCGTAGCACCATCGTAGGCTTCGTGTTGCCTCGCGCAGGGCACATCGCCGCCGCGGATGAAGCGGCGGTGGAAGGCCTTCAAGACGATCGTCTCGGTCTGGGTCGATCTGTTCGACGAGCACGGGCTGCTCACGTCGGCCGCCGCGATCGCGCTGCAGGCGTTCGTCGCGATGGTCGCCCTCGCCCTGCTCGCGCTCGCCCTGATCGGAGCGACCGGGCACCAGCACGTCTGGTCGGGGCAGATCGCGCCCCAGCTCGAGCCGAAGTTCCTCCCCGAGGTGTACGCCGGCATCAGCGCCACCGTCGAGAAGGTCTTCTCGACGGACTCGACGACCCTGATCGTGATCGCCGTGCTCCTTGCGGTCTGGGAGGTGTCGGGCGCCGTGCGGGCATGCATGAGCGCGCTGTCCCGCGTCTACGGGGCGAACGACGAGCGCCCGTGGTACGTGCGCTTCCCGCTCTCGATCGGGATCGCCGTCCTGCTCATCCTCGCGCTCGCGGGCTCGTTCGTCCTGATCGTCGGTCTGCGCCACGCCGCCGGCGGCGCGCAGGGGGTCCTGCTTGCGATCGGCCGCTGGGCGGGCACGATCGTCCTGCTCACGGCGGCGTTCACGATTCTCGTGCGCTTCGCGCCGGCCGAGCGGCGGTCGAAACGGGTCGCCTCGTCCGGGGCGGCGCTCGTCGTCGTCGCCTGGATCGTCCAGTCGCTGATCTTCGCCTGGTACCTGCGGAGCAGCGCGAGCTACCGCAGCGCTGTCGGCAGCCTGACGGCGATCTACTTCTTCACGACCTACTTCTACGTGGCCGCGATCGTGCTCCTCGTCGGGATCGAGCTCGACGAGCAGCTCCGCCGCGACGCAGACCGCGAGACGACCGGGCGGAGGCCGCTGCTCACGCTCGTGCGGCAGGTCGTTCTGGGGCGCTAATACCGGGTGCCCGGCACGTTCGGCGCGGCCGGCGGCGAGAGCAGGAAGTCGCCGATGCGCCCGCGGCAGCCGACGACGGCGATCCCTTCCGTGCGCTTGCCGAGGCGGGCACAGCGCTCGCTCCACGTCGTCGTCCGGTCGGCACCGAAGACGTGGTTGCGCCCGAAGACGACGACGTGGCAGCTCGGCGCCGGCACGACGCGGAACCGGACCGACCCCGCCGTGTCGACACCGTGCAACGTGACGGCGAACGACGCGGCGCGGCAGCGCGCCGCGAACGCCCTGTAGAGGCAGGCCGGGCCGCCGCCCGAGACGAAGAGCTGATTCCCGTTCTGGGTCTGCAGTCGCGCCTGGCCGCAGTCGAGCACCGGCGGCGTCGACGCGTGACCGACGCCCGTGACGAGCGCGGAGACGGCGATCACGAGCAGTGGCAGGAGACGTTTCGGCATGCGTTGATCCATTCCCCCGGGGGGAGCGGTTCATGCCGCTCCCCCCGGAGTCGATGCTCCTAGCAGTACGTCGCCACGATCGTGCCTCTGCCGGGATGATCCGGTGTCGGGGCATAGCCCGGCGCCACGTGCACGACCACGATGTGCACGAAGTCGCCGCTGATCGTGTTCCCGTTCTTCTTGACGTTGGCCGTGACGAGCACGCCCATGTAGCCGGGAACGCCGGACGTCGGCGGCGGGCTGTTCCCGCCGGTCGTCTTCCACGTCCCGGTGCAGCTCGTGGGCTGCGCCCCGCCTGTCGGCAGGCTGTTGATCGAGCCGGCGAACCCCTTGAAGCTCGACGGCGCCTGCCCGCCGGTGAGGGCGTTCAGCTGGTTCCAGCCGTCCGCCCACCAGGTGACGGTGGTCGACGCCGAGGCGGCGGCGGCCGTCTGGTCGCCGAGCGCGAACGCGCCTCGGCTCGGGAAGGCGAACACGATCGCCGAGGCGGTCGCGGACGAGGACCGGTAGAGCGTGTCGCCCGCGAACGACGCGTTGATCGTCTGCGGCCCGAGCCCGACGAGCGAGAGCTGCGAGTACGGGATCGTGCAACTTGCGTTGCCGCCCGAGTCGGTGGAGCCGGTGCAGCTCTTGCCCGCGAGGCTGAGCGTCACCGAGCGTCCCGCGTCCGGCGCCGCCGGCAATGCGTCGCTGTCGTCGTCACCGGGCCCGTCCTCCTGCAGCTTCGCGGAGAGCGTCGCACCCGAGGAGCCGACGAGGATCACCACCTGGCCCGTGTAGGCGAGCGACGTCTCCTCCTTCGTCACCGTCACCGTCAGCGTTCCCGACGTGGCCGAGGCGTGGTGGTGGTCGTCGACCGACACGGTGACGGTGTACGTCCCGGGCACCGCCCCGTCCGTCCCGGAGATCGTCGCCGTCCGGTCGCCGTTGTCGGTGAGGCTCAGCCCGGTCGGCAGGCCGGTCGCGCTGAACGAGAGCGTGTCACCCGCGTCGCTGTCGGTCGCCGAGACGCCGAAGCTGAGCGGGTCGTGGTAGTCGACGGTCTGGTTCGCCAGCGTGCCGAGCACCGGCGCCGCGTTGACGACGGTCGTCGTCGCGGTGCGGGTGATCGTCGGCTGGTCGGCTCCCGTGGAGTCCTTGAAGCTGAACACCGCCTGGTCCGTGAGCGTCGCCCCCGCCAGCAGATTCGTGCTCGGATGGGCGGCGATCGTCCACGTCTTCGACTGGTGCGGTGCGAGGTCGACCGGGCCGAGCGTGACGGTGCCCGAGCCGTTGAACTGCACGCCCGACGGCAGGGTGTCGACGACGGTGACTCCGTACGCGTCGTCCTGGTCGCTCGGGTTCTTGAACGTCAGCGTGTAGTCGAGGGTGTCGCTCGTGTTGCCGGCGATCGTCGACTCCGCGACGGTGAGCGTGACGTCGCCTGTCGCCGGCACCGGCGACTCGACCTTCGAGCCGGTGGTCGAGTAGCTCGCCGCACAGCTGCCCCCGCCCGCGGCGTTCGACCACTCCCGCTGGATGCGGAACTTGTCGGCGCTGCCGGAGCCGAGGTAGTTGTTCGTGGTGGTCGAGGACGCGTTCGCGACGCCCATGTTGCGGTTGCACTTGTCGCCGTTCTCCCCGGCCCCGCCGGTCGAGTCCTGCCAGGCGTTGAGGCGGGGATCGGTGATCGCCTCGAGGTGCTCGTGCTCGACGGAGCTGAGCGTCGTGTCGGCCGACTCGTTGCCGGTCACGTTCGAGTCGCCGCAGCCGGCGGCGATCGATTGTGGACTGCGGTTGTCGGGGATGTCCGCCCACACGAACGTGTTCGCCGGCGTGTCGTCGGACGAGCTCGAGCCGACGTAGCCGTAGGTGTGGTAGGCGCAGTAGGCGTTCGTGTTGCAGCCGCCGCCGCTCCCGCAGTCGACGACGTTGCTCGGCAGGAACACGAAGTACATGTCGCTGAGCCCGGTCGGCCAGCTCTTCGCCTGGAGCTGGTTGAAGACCTCGGTGTTGAGATCGCTCTGCGTCACCGGGTCGGCGTTCGTCCCCGCGTGCGGGAACGCCGTGGTGTCGACGACCATGTCCTTGTACGTCGACGTATCGTCCGGACAGCCGTTCTTCCCGCAGTACTGCGTGGCGGTGTCGAGGATCTCCGAGCCGCCGATGTCCTGGAAGTACTTGATCATCGCGTTCTCGTATGCGGTGTCGTCGGCGGCGGTGGTGCCGCCGCTGTAGTGGAACCCCGACGGCAGCCAGAAGATCAGGTGCGTGTTCGTCGTCGGCATGACTTCGTTGTTGTTCGGGTTCGCGAGGTTGTCGACCGCCGCCGGCGCCGCGGGCGCGGCGTTCTTCGACCGCGCGGGCTTCTTCGTCCCGAAGTTGCCGTAGCTGCCGTTCGGGCCCGTCCAGTGCGCCCAGCCGCCCCAGTGCGGCGTCCCCGGCGGCGGCCCCTTCGACTGCTTTGCCGCGGCGGTCGCTCCGCCGAACAGGGTCAGCGCGACGGTTGCCGTCGCAATCACGCCGAGCGCCACGCGGACCCTCCGGCGTGGACGATCGTGACGTCCAGGTCTCATCCCGTGCTCCTTCCTTGTGTCTGCCCGCCCCGAGAGGAGCGAACGGCGATGGACGTGCCCGCCGGCGCCACGACGAGGTGCGCCGCCTCCAGCTCCCGTACCGCCGGCGGCGGCACCGGTGTCCCCTGCAGCCGGGCGACCGCCGGCGCGAGGCGCTCGCGCCGGAAGCTCTCCCATGCTTCGGCGTCCTCGCAGACGGCGATCACGCGGACGCCCTCGTCGGTGGCGCCCGCCGCGTAGAGGATCAGTCCCGGCGCCGCAGGGTCGGCGACCGTCGCCGTGACGGCGGCGTACCGCTCCCAGCTCGCCGCGATGTCCTCCACGATCGCGTAGGGCACGCCGCGACCCTCTGCCCGCGCGGTTTAGCGGCGGTATAGCCGCGCTTTCCCTCGCCGCGAAACGGGAGGAGAATCAGCCGGATCGATGGACGTGCGCGTGCTCGGGCCGCTGGAGGTGGTCGCCGACGGGGCGTCGGTGCGACTCCGGGCGCCGAAGCAGCGGCGGCTGCTGGCGGCGCTCGTGGTCGCGCAGGGCATGCCGCTGTCGACCGACGCGCTCGTCGACGCCGTTTGGGGGGACTCGCCGCCGCCCTCGGCCCGCAAGCTCCTCCAGGTCTACACCTCCCAGCTCCGCAAGGTCCTCGGCGAGGACGCGAGGATCGTCAGCGGGCCGACCGGCTACGCGCTCGAGCTTGCCGCCGAGGCGCTCGACGCAGCCCGCTTCGAGCAGCTGGTCCGAGAGGGCCGGCGGGCGTTGCGGGACGGCAACGCGCAACTCGCCGACTCGTTGCTCACGCGTGCGCGGGCCCTCTGGCGCGGCTCTGCCTACGCGGATGTGGCCTACGACGACTTCGCGCGAACCGAGGCGGAGCGGCTCGAAGAGCTCCGCCTCGTCGCGTTCGAGGAATGGACGGATGCGCAGCTTCGGCTCGGCCGGCACGGCGAGGTTGCCGCCGAGCTCGTCGCGGTCGCGGCCGCGCACCCGCTGCGCGAGAGCATGCAGGCACTCGCCATGCTCGCGCTGTACCGCTCGGGGCGGCAGGCGGGAGCCCTCGAGCTGTACGCGACGACGCGCCGGCTCATGCGCGAAGAGCTCGGACTGGAGCCGCGCCGGGAGTTGCGCGAGCTCCAGCGGAGGATCCTGCGCCAGGACCCGGAGCTCGAGCGCGTCGAGGCCGCGACGAGGAGATCGCGGCTGCCCGCGGCGCCGAACGCGCTCGTCGGGAGAGAGCGCGAGCTCGCCGACCTGCGGGAGCTCCTCGCCCGTCCGGACGCGCGGCTCGTGACGCTGACCGGCGCCGGCGGCACCGGGAAGACGCGCCTCGCGCTCACGATCGCCCGCGAGCTCGAGCCGGCCTACGCGAACGGCGCGGCGCTCGTGCCGCTCGCACCGCTCTCCGACCCCGAGCTCGTGGTGCCCGCGATCGCGCGAGCGGTCGGGCTGGACGACGGTGCGACGAGGCCCACGGTCGAGTCTCTCGCGGCGGCGCTCGAGCCGCGCGAGCTGCTGCTCGTGCTCGACAACGCCGAGCACCTGCGCGCGGCCGCGCCCGCCTATGCCGAGCTCGCGGCCCGCGTGCCGCGGCTACGGATCCTCGTCACCAGCCGCACCGTGCTCCACCTCTCGAGCGAGCACGTCTACCCGGTCCCGCCGCTGCCCGAGGACGACGCGGTCGCGCTGTTCCGCCTGCGCGCCCGCGCGCTCGACCCCGGTTTCGAGCTGACCGAGGAGGTCGAGGACGACGTCTCCGAGATCTGCCGCCGGGTCGACCTGCTGCCGCTCGGCATCGAGCTCGCCGCGGGGAAGATCAGGACGCTGACGGCGCGGGCCCTGCGCGAGCGGCTGGACCGGCGGCTGAGCGTGCTCACGGGCGGCCCGCGGGACCTGCCCGCGCGGCAGCAGACGCTCCGCGCCACGATCGACTGGAGCATCGGCCTGCTCGCACCGGGCGAGCGGCGCGCGCTCGCCCGCCTCTCGGTGTTCGCGGGCGGCTGTACCGCCGAGGCAGCAGAGGGCGTGTGCGGCGCCGATCTCGACACGCTGGCAGCGCTCGTCGACCACAACCTGGTTCGTCGCTTCGACGTCGACGGAGAGCCGCGCTTCCTCCTGCTCCAGACGATCCGCGAGCACGCGGCGGAGCGGCTCGAGCGGACGAGCGAGCAAAAGGCGGTGCGCGAACGTCACGCCGACTGGTACCTCGAGCTGGCCGAGCAGGCAGAGCCGCATCTGACGGCGGCAGATCAACCGCGGTGGTTCGCGACGCTCGAGCGCGAGCGCGACAACCTGCGCGCGGCCCTCGCACACCTGGCCACGACGGGTGACGTGGAGAGGCGGCTCCGGCTCGCGATCGCGCTCTCCCGCTACTGGTACGTGCGCGGTCACCTCGCGCAGGCGCGAACGTGGCTCGAGCGTGCGCTCGCGGCGAGCGACGAATCGGTGGGCGATCTCCACCGGCGCGCGCTGACGGCGAACGCGGCCGTCTGTCTCCTCCAGGGTGACTACGAAGCCGCGACAGCCTTCGCCGAGCGGGCGCTCGCCGCCGCCCGGCAGCTCGGGGAGCGGCGTCTCGTGGCGAACGGCCTGAGCAACCTCGGCGCGATCGTCCTCGCAGCCGGCGACCACGAGCGGGCCGGGCCGCTGCTCGAGCAGGCCGTCGCGGTCGCCCGGGAGGTCGGCGACACGCGCATCACGGCGCTTGCCGTCAACAACCTCGGCGACCTCGCGCTCACGACCGGCGACTACGAGCGGGCGGAGCCGCTCTTCGCCGAGAGCCTGGAGCTCCTACGGGAGCGCGGAGACGTATCGAACGTCGCCCGCGCTCTCTTCAACCTGGGCGCCGTCGCGCTGCGGCTGGGACGGGTCCCGGATGCGCAGCGCCGGTTGCGGGAGAGCGTCTCGGTGGCGCGGGAGGTGGGGGACATGGAGGACCTCGCGTGGTGCCTCGAAGGGGTCGCGGCGGTCGCGGCCGTGGGCGGGGACGGCGAGGATGCAGCCGTGCTCCTCGGCGCGGCCGGTGCGTTGCTCGATCAGATGGGCGCGTCGTTCAAGCCGTTCGAGCGCCAGCTTCACGACGCGACCGAGTCGAGCGCGAGGCGTCTCTGCGGGGCGGCCCGGTACACGGCGGCAGCCGCCACGGGGGCGACGCTCGAGCTGTCGGAGGCACTCGACCGGGCGCTCCTGCTCCTCGCCTGAGCCCTGCTCAGGCGGTCCGGACGAGCAGCTCCGCGACGAACACGAGGGCGAAGCCGAACGCGACGGCCCACAGGAACAGCGAGATCCGGCCCGGGCCGGTGGCGCGCGGCTCTTCCATCCCGCCCCGACCCTAGAGCGGCGCCCGGACGGAGGCGCGCGTCCGGCTGCCCGGACGCACGCCTCCGGTCTCCTACGTCCGATCCTTGATCGCGTCGGACGCGTCGTCGATCTTGTCCTTGACCTTGCCGGTCGCCTGGTCGACCTGGCCCTC
>DASUAX010000007.1:0-6505 GCA_035763525.1 Gaiellaceae bacterium | reverse complement strand
CCTTCGACGTGGTGCTCGTGCCAGAGCGTGAACGCGAGCAGCCCCCACAGCTGGCGGGAGAGGTCCTCGCGACCCGACGCGTGCGCGTCGAGCACGCGCGTGACGGCTTCCGGGCGGAAGAAGCCCTGCCGCCGCACGGTCTCCGCCGACAGCGTCTCTCGCGCGAACGGCTCGAGGTCGCCGCGCAGCCACGCGGCCGCGGGGATCGAGAAGCCGCGCTTGCGGCCGTGCACCACCTCGTGCGGCAGGAGCTGCTCGACGGCCTGCCGAAGCAGGCGCTTCTTCGAGAGGCCGCGCACCTTGTGCTTCGCCGGGAGCGAGAACGCGAAGTTGGAGACGACGCTGTCCATGAACGGCACCCGCGCCTCGAGCGACCAGGCCATCGACGCGCGGTCGGTCTTCGTCAGCAGGTCGTCGACGAGATAGAGGCCGAAGTCGAGGTCCTGCAGCCGCGTCAGCAGCTCGTGCCCCTCCGTCCCGGCGAAGCGAGCGCGATGCTCGGCGAGCGGATCCACGTCGCTCCGCCGGCCGGTGAGCTCGGCGCGCGCGTCGGCGGAGAAGATCTCCTTCCAGCCGTGGTGGCGCTCGAGCGGCGGCAGCCCGGCTGCGCGGGTGAAGCGCTTCGCCTTGTAGTCGAAGCTCACCCTCTTCGTCGACGAGGGGAGCAGCTCGGCGAGCGGCCGTGCCGCTGCCGCCGCGCCGCCGAACCGTGTGGCGAGCAGGTCGGCCACGTACGTGTAGTAGCCGCCGAAGAGCTCGTCGCTCCCTTCGCCCGAGAGCGCCACCTTCACGTCCTCCGCCGCCAGCTTGGACACGAGGTACGTCGGGAGCGCCGACGAGTCGGCGAACGGCTCGTCGAAGGCCGCGGCGAGCGCCGGCAGCAGCAGGGCGGCGTCGGGCTGGAGCGTCAGCTCACGATGGATCGTGTCGTAGCGCTGCGCCACCGCGCGCGCGCCGGCCAGCTCGTCGAACGACGCCTCGGTGAAGCCGATCGAGAATGTGCGCACGCGCTCTCGGGACTCCTCGGCCGCAAGCGCCGCGAGGACGCCGGAATCGACACCGCCGGAGAGCATGACGCCGACCGGGACATCCGAGACGAGGTGCGCGCGCACCGAGTCGCGCAGCCGCGCACGGCATTCCTCGACCAGCTCTGCCTCGTCCTCGCCGTGCCGCGCCTCGAGCGGTCCCGTGCGCGCGAACTGCTCGAGCCTCGTCCCGCCGTCCGACCACGTCAGCGTGTGCCCCGGCGGGAGCTTTCGGATGTCGACGAAGATCGAGAGGGGCGACGGCACGCAGTTGAACGCGAGGAAGCTTTCGAGCGCATCGAGATCGACGTCGCCGTGGGGAAGCGCGTCGAGCTCCGAGGCGAACGCGAGCTCGGCTCCGAGCGCGCGGTAATACAGCGGCTTGATCCCGAATCGGTCGCGCGCGATCACGAGCTGCCGCCTGCGTGCGTCCCAGACCGCAACCGCGAACATCCCGCGCAGGCGCTCCCAGAGTCGCGGCCCCCACTCTTCGTGGCCGTGCACGAGCACCTCGGTGTCGCAGCGAGTCCGGAAGCGATGACCCGCACGCTCGAGCTCGTGCATCAGCTCGCGGTAGTTGTAGATCTCGCCGTTCTGGACGACGACGACGGTGCCGTCCTCGTTCGCGATCGGCTGGTCGCCGCCCGTCAGGTCGATGATCGCGAGCCGCCGCGCGGCGATCCCGACGCGCTCGTCGGTGTAGATGCCTTCCGAGTCGGGGCCGCGGTGGACGAGCGTCTGCGACATCGCACGCAGCCGGTCGACGTCGAGCGGCGCCTGCGCAGACGCGATCCCGCAGATCCCGCACATGGCGTCAGAGACTAGTTGCGGCGTCCGAAGACCTGCGCAACGACGCGAAAGCCCGTCACGACCACGGTGCGCAGGTACAGCCGCACCGACCGGTCCGCGATCCACTCCAGGTCGTGCGCGAGCTTCTCCGCCATCGACGTCTCGTAGCCGCGCCGCACCTGCGCGAAGCCGGTGAGGCCCGGGCGGACGACGAGCCGCTGCCAGTACGCCGGGAGGTCGGTCGCGAGCTCGGCGAAGAAGCGCGGCCGGATCGGGCGAGGCCCGACGAACGACATGTCGCCGCGCAGCACGTTCCAGAGCTGTGGGATCTCGTCGAGCTGCGACACCTTCAGCCAGCGGCCGAGACGCGTCAGCTCGGCATCGGTCGCCTGCACGAGCTCCTCGCCGAGGTACTGGCCGATGCGCTGCTCGGCCCCGGTCCGCATCGTCCTGAACTTGAGCATCTCGAAGAAGCGCCCACGCCGCCCGACACGCTCGCCGCGGTAGAGAACCGGCCGGCCGCTCGCGACGAGCTGGAGGGCGGCGATCACGATCGCGAATGGCAGCGCGAGCAGTCCGAACAGCGTCGCGAGCACGATGTCGAGTGCGCGGAGCTCGAGATCGATCCGGCGCTGCTCCGCCTCGGTCGCGAGCCGAACGTAGCCGCGCACGAGAGTCTCTTCGAGCGGTGGCGGCGCCGCTTGCATCGGATCGATGGTAGACCCCTCGGAGATGGCGATCACCGGCATCGACCATGTCCAGGTTGCCGCGCCGCCCGGATGTGAAGCCGCGGCGCGCGCGTTCTACGGCGGGCTGCTCGGGCTGGCGGAGATCCCCAAGCCGGAGACGCTCGCCGCGCGGGGCGGCTGCTGGTTCCGGGCCGGCGCCCAGGAGCTCCACGTCGGCGTCGAGGAGCCGTTCGCTCCGGCGCGCAAGGCGCACCCGGGCCTCGTCGCCGACGACCTCGCCACGCTGGCCGACCGTCTGGGCACCGCCGGGCGCGAGGTCTCCTTCGAGGATTCGATTCCAGGCTCCGAGCGGCTCTACGTGGCCGATCCGTTCGGCAACCGGCTCGAGATCCGCCAAGGCTGACACGCCGTACATCTCTCTCGACACTGCTCGACGAGGGAGGTTCGATCGTGAGACGGAATCGCTCACTGCTGGTCGCTCTCGCCACTGTCGCAGCCGCAGCGCTGGTCGCGGCAGTCGCGAGCGCCGATGACGGAGGACGCAAGGGGGACGACGACCAAGGCAAGAACGGGCGCGGGGACGACGCGGCGAAGATCTTCAGTGCCGCGCTCGCTCCCAGCATGCCCGGCGATCCTTCGGTCCACGGGGTGGCGCCGGGCGGCGTGCCCTGGGTGCTGAAGCGGGGCCGCGTGCAACTCGCCGCCAGCGGCAAGATCAAGGTCGAGTTGCGCGGGCTCGTGATCCCGATCGCCCATGGGACGTTCCCGGCGAACACGGCGCTGCCGGTGACGACGGTGAGCGCGTCGCTCTACTGTGCGCCGGATGCCGCGGCCGCGGCCGCGACGACCGCGTCGGCGCCGATCTCGCCGGACGGCGACGCGCGCATCACCGACACGCTCACGCTGCCGGCGACGTGCCTCGCGCCGACCGTGCTCGTGCACCCGAACGGCGGCCTCGGCGCGTACATCGCGCTCCCGGGCTGGCGCTCCTAGGTCCCGCCCACCGCCGCGGTCCCGCCCACTGCCGCGTGTCCATAAGATGTCCTTATGGACACGCGGCAGCTACGAGCGTTCTGCGAGGTAGTGGAGCGCAAGTCGTTCTCCCAGGCGGCCGAGCGGCTCGGGGTCACGCAGCCGGCCGTGAGCCTGCAGGTGCGCGCGCTCGAGAAGCGGCTCGGCACCCAGCTCCTCGACCGCTCCGGGCGCCGCGTCGAGCCGACGGAGGCGGGCGCCAAGCTCTACCGCTCCGCGCAGCGGCTGCTCGCGCTCGAGGACGAGGTCCTCGGCGAGCTCGCAGACGATGCGACCGGCGAGCTCGGTGGGACGCTCGAGATCGGCGCCTCCACGGGGCCGGGCGGCGTCGTCCTCTCGACCCTGCTCTGCCGCTTCGCCGAGCAGCATCGAGGGCTCAACGTCGCGCTCTCGGTGTTCGACACGCAATCGGTCGTCGAGCGCGTCGCGGATCGCACGCTCGAGCTCGGCGTGGTCGGCGCGGCGCCGCGCCATCGCGGCGTCGAGTACGAGCCGTTCCTGCGGGACACGATCGTCCTCATCTGCCCGCCCGGCCATCCGTTTGCCGGACAGACCGTCACACTCGACGACCTGCGCCGGGAGAACCTGATCCTGATGCAGGACGGCGCGGGCGTCCGGCAGATGGTCGAGGAGGCGCTGCGCCGGGCGGGCACGCGGCTGCGCGACCTCGACGTGCGCATCGAGCTCGGCCTGCAGGAGTCGGTCGCGCACGCCGTGCGTGCCGGGTACGGCGTGACGTTCATCTCGCGCACGTCGGTCGAGGCCGATCTCGCTGCGGGCACGCTCGTCGAAGCGCGCGTAGACGGGCTCGATCTCGAGCGCGAGATCCTGCTCGTCCGTGCGAGCGGCAGGACCGAGACGCGCGCCGCGCGGGCGTTCGTGGAGTTCGCGCGCGAGATGCTGCCGTGATCGTCCGCTGGGGGCTCGGCGAGCTCGCGGGCACGCTTGCCGACGTGGGCGTCGCGAGGCCGCTCGTGATCGCGAGCGGCCGCTGGCGCTCGCTGGACGTGCCGCACGTCGCGTGGTGGACCGAGGTGCCGTCGGTGCACGTCGGCGTGCCGGACGGCGCCGACGGCATCCTCGCGATCGGCGGCGGCTCGGCGATCGACACGGGCAAGCACACATCGGCGGAGACGGGCCTGCCGGTCGTGCACGTCCCGACGACGTACTCGGGTGCGGAGTGGACGACGTTCTACGGCGTGAGGTCGCCCGACCGCGTCATGCGCGGCGGCGGCGCGGGAGCACATCCGATAGCGATCGTCTACGACGTCGATCTGACGCTCGACCTGCCGCGCGACCAGACCGCCGGCACTGCGATGAACGCGCTCGCCCACTGCGCGGAAGCGCTGTACGCGGCGGGGCACACCCCGGAAGGAGACGAGCAGGCGCTGCTCGGCGCGCCGCTGATCGCCGATGCGCTGCCGCGGGTGCTCGCAGATCCGTTGGATCGCACCGCACGCGAGGCGCTCCTGCGCGGCGCGATGCACGCCGGGCGGGCGCTCGGGCTGGCGGGGCTCGCGCTCGCGCACGCGATGGCGCAGGCGCTCGGCGGCGCCTACGGCCTCCCCCACGGCGCGATGAACGCGCTGTGCCTCGCCCCGGCGCTCGAATTCAACGAGCCGGTGGTGCCCGAGGCGGTCGCGCAGTTCGGAGACGCCGTCGGCGGCGACGCAGTCGAGCGGTCGCGCGAGCTGGCGGTCCTCGGCGGGTTCGTGCGGCTGCGCGACTTCGGGATCCCCGAGGGGGACCTCCCGGCGCTCGCGGCGGCGACGGCCCAGCGTGGGGGAAACCAGGCGAATCCCCGCCCGGCCACCCCGGGCGAGATCCTCGTGCTGTTCCGGGCGATCTACTAGATTAGCTTTCGTTATTTCAGGTATAGTCAGGCCTGTGACGGGTTCGGGCCGCCAGTTCGACGTGCTCGTGATCGGGAGCGGGGCCTCGGGGCTGGCTGCCGCCGTCTCGGCAGAGCTCGCGGGCGCTCGGGTCGCGCTCGCGACCAAGGGCTCGCTCCAGGCGAACAACTCCTCCAAGGCGCAGGGCGGGATCCAGGCCGCCTTCGGCGGCGACGACTCCCCCGAGCAGCATGCGGACGACGTCTTCCGCTCCTCGCACGAGACCGCCGACCGCGAGCTCGTCGCAGCGCTCACCGGCGACGCGCAGTCCGCGATCCACTGGCTGGAGGAGCTCGGCGTCGAGTTCACGCGCGAGCCGGACGGCCGCTACCGCCTCGCCCGCTGCGGCGGCGCGAGCGCCAAGCGCCTCCTCCAGGTCGGCGACCGCACCGGCCACGCGATTACGAAGCAGTTGCGCGAGGCGTGGGAGTCGTCGAGCGGCACGAGCTTCCTCAACGCACCGCTGCGCGCGCTCGAGCAGTCGAACGGGCACTGGCGCGCGCGCGTCGGGGAACACGACGTCGAGACCGGCACGGTCGTCCTCGCCGCCGGTGGACGGTGCTACGCCGAGGCGGAGAAGCGCGGCGAGCTGTCGACCAACCACCCGAACGCGACCGGCGAGGTGACGCAGATCGCGGTCGAGCTCGGCGCGGAATCGCGCGACCTCGACGCGCTCCAGTACCACCCGAACGGCGGCGCCTGGCCTCCGAACATGCAGGGCTACTCGATCCCGGAGACGACGCGCGCCTACGGCGCGGTGCTGCTGAACGCCGACTTCGAGGAGTTCACGGACTCGCTCGGGCCGCGCGACGTCGTCAGCGAGGCGATCTTCGGCGAGGTGGCACAAGGCCGCGGCGCGGAGACGCCCGACGGCCGTCCGGCGGTCTATCTCGACACGACCCGCATCGACGTGCGCGACGCCGAGATCTCGCTGCCATACATGCTGCGGCGCTATCGCGGCTCCGGCATCGACCCGCTCAGGGAGCGCATCCTCACCTACCCGGTCCTCCATTACCAGAACGGCGGCCTGGTGATCGACACCCGCGCGGAGCCGACGCTCGAAGGCGTCTTTGCCTGC
>DASUAX010000006.1:0-13706 GCA_035763525.1 Gaiellaceae bacterium | reverse complement strand
CTCGACGAACGTGACGGACGGCCAGGCGGTGTCGGGCGTCGTCGACTGGCGCGCCCACACGATCGGGCCCGTCGCCCGCGTCGAGTTCTCGGTCGACGGCGTCGTCGTCGCGCGGCAGACGCGCGAGCCGTGGGCGACGACGTGGGACAGCTCGACCGCCGCGCCGGGGCCGCACCGCCTCGAGGTGGACGCCTACACGCGCGACGGCCAGCAGGCGGCGCGCGTCGCGACGGTCACGATCGCGCCCGCGACTCCCTAGCCTCGAACGCGAGCATCAGCTTCCGCAGGAGCGCGTTCAGCTCACGCTGCTCCTCCTCGGTCAGCGCCGAGGCGAAGAACGCCTCCTTGCGGCCCTGCACCTCGGCCGCCGCGTCCCACGCGGCCCGGCCCTCGTCCGTCAGCTCGACGACGACGCCGCGGCGGTCGTCCGGATCAGGCAGCCGGCGGACGAAGCCGAGCTCCTCGAGGCGGTCGAGGCGGCTCGTCATCGCGCCGGACGAGAGCTCGAGGTCGCGGGCGAGCGCGCCGGGAGAGCTCCGCTTCCCCTCCTTGCGCAGGCGCAGCGACGAGAGCACGTGCCAGTCCTCGCCGGTGATCCCGTAGGGGACGAGCGTGTCGCGGAGGGCGTTCTTGATCCGGCGGTTGATCCCGCCGATCCGGTCGACGATCCCCTCCACCTCGAGGTCGAGCGGGACGTTCGCGGCGTCGAGCCGTGCCAGGAAGCGGTCGATGTGGTCGCGCGGCTCGTCGTCCGGCACGGTCATATTCTTGACATCGAATCTCTTGACGTCAAGACGTTCGGCATGTATTCTCTCGACATCGAAATATTCGACACCGAGAGGAGAGGCACATGCGCATCTCGGACCCGCAGTTCACGAAGCTGATCAGCGACGCCCGGATCGAGCAGCTCCGCGGCCGCCGGCTCCCCCGGCGCCCGCGCAGCGTCCGCTCCAACTGAGCGCCGCCGGCCGGCGAGGTGGGCGCCCACCTCAGGCCGGCCAGAACCCGTCGACCGTCTCCACGTCGCCCTGCGGATCCTCGACCCGCGGCGAGACGATCACGAGCTCGGCGTCCTCCGGCTCGGCGTTGTAGACGCCGCGGACGGTGTCGGGCGGGATCCGCACCGCCTGCCGCGCCGCCACCTCGACGATCTCGTCGCCCAGCTTGAACTGCAGCTTCCCGCTGATCACGAAGTAGAGCTCTTCCTGCGTCCGGTGCCGGTGCCCGTAGTAGCCCTTGCTGCCGGTGTGCTGCGGCATCCGCCGGTAGGTGAGCGCGACCTGCTCGGCACCGATCGCGTAGGTGATGCCGCGCATCTCGCCCGGGTAGTCGCCGAGCCAGTCGTCGACTTCCTCGAGCGAGACGATCTGGTACTCGGTCATTCGCCAGCCTCCTCGTCTCTGCGAGTATCGAACACCTGCCCAGCGCGTCACGCAACCGGCTGGTCCTGCTGGCCTGCATCCTCGGCTCGGTGATCGTGTTCGTCGACTCGACCGTCGTGAACGTGGCGCTGCCGGCGATGCAACGCGACCTCGGCGGCGGCCTCGCGCTGCAACAGTGGGTCGTCGACGCGTACCTGCTGACCCTCGGGTCGCTGCTCCTCGTCGGCGGCTCGCTCGGCGACGTCTTCGGCGCCCGCCGGGTGTTCCTGCTCGGGATCGTCTCGTTCGGGGTGATGTCGGTCGCCTGCGCCGTCGCGCCGGACGGCCCGACGCTGATCGCCGCCCGCGGCCTGCAGGGGATCGCCGGCGCGATCCTCACCCCCGCCGGGCTCGCGGTGATCGCCGCCACGTTCAGCGGCGAGGAGCGCGGCGCTGCGATCGGGACGTGGACGGCATGGACGGGCGTCGCGTTCGTCGTCGGCCCGCTCGTCGGCGGCTGGCTCGTCACGCACGCCTCGTGGCGCTGGATCTTCGTCATCAACGTCCCGTTCGCGATCGCGACGGCGCTGCTCGTCGCGCACGCCGTGCCGAGGCGCGAGCCGAGGGGCGACCGGCCGCGCGTCGACGTGCTCGGCGGCGCGCTCTGCGTGCTCGGGCTCGGCGGCCCCGTGTTCGCGCTGATCGAGGAGCCGCGGCACGGCTGGGGAGACCCGCTGATCCTCGCGCCGTTCGTGCTCGGGGTGGCGCTGCTCGCGACGTTCGTCTGGTGGGAGCGCCGCGTCGCGCAGCCGATGCTGCCGCTCGGGCTCTTCTCGCGCCGCAACTTCTCGTTCGCGAACCTCGAGACGCTGGCCGTCTACGCCGGCCTCTCGACGCTCACCTTCTTCCTCGTCCTCTTCGTCCAGCAGCTGGCGGGGTACTCGGCGCTCCAGGCGGGGCTCGCGCTGCTCCCGATCACCGCCGTCATGTTCGTGCTCTCGCCGCGCGTCGGCCGCCTCTCGATGCGGCTCGGGCCGCGCCTCTTCATGGGCATCGGCCCGCTCGTCGCGGCGGTGGGCGTCGTCCCGCTCGCGCGCCTCGAGCCCGGCTTCGGCTACTGGGACGAGCTGCTGCCGCCGCTCCTCCTCTTCTCGGTCGGCCTGTCGCTGATCGTGGCGCCGCTCACCTCGACCGTCCTCGCCGACGCGGGTGAGCGAGACGCGGGCATCGCGAGCGGCGTCAACAACGCGGTCGCGCGCGTCGCGGGCCTGCTCGGGATCGCCGTCGTCGGCGCCTCGATCGCGGGCGCCGACAACCGCCTCGACCTGCCGGGCTACCGTCGCTCGATGCTGATCACGGCCGGCCTCGTCGCCGCCGGCGGGGTGATCGGCCTGCTCGGGATCAGGAACGCCGGTGCCGAGCGCAGCTGAGATCGTCTTCGACCGGGTCACGAAGCGCTACCCGGGACGCGACGTCGCCGCGGTCGACGACCTCTCGCTCGAGATCCCCGCCGGCGCGTTCTGCGTGCTCGTCGGCCCCTCCGGCGGCGGCAAGACGACGGCGCTGAAGATGGTCAACCGGCTGATCCCCTTCGACTCGGGCGAGATCCGGATCGACGGCCGCGACATCCGCACCCTGCCGCTGACGGAGCTCCGGCGCGGGATCGGGTACGTGATCCAGCAGGTCGGCCTCTTCCCGCACATGACCGTCGGCGACAACGTCGCGACGGTGCCGCGTCTCCTGCGCTGGCAGAAGCGGCGCACGCGCGAGCGCGTCGTCGAGCTGCTCGAGCTCGTGGGACTGGAGGCGGCCGACGCGAAGCGCTACCCGTCGCAGCTCTCGGGCGGCCAGCGGCAGCGCGTCGGCCTGGCGCGGGCGCTCGCCGCCGACCCGCCGCTCCTCCTGATGGACGAGCCGTTCGGGGCGCTCGACCCGATCACCCGCCACCACCTGCAGACGGAGCTCCGGCGGCTGCACCGCGAGGTCGGGAAGACGGTGATCTTCGTCACGCACGACATCGACGAGGCGATCCAGATGGGCGACCGCATCGCGATCCTGCGCGAGGGGGGCGTGCTCGCGCAGTACGCGACGCCCGACGCCCTCCTCGCCCACCCCGCCGACGACTTCGTCGCCCGGTTCATCGGCGGCGACCGCGCGCTGCGCCGCCTCGCGCTGAAGACGCTCGGCGAGGTGCAGCTGCAGCCCGGGGAGCGCGGCCCGCGCGTCACCCCCGACACGACCGTGCGGAACGCCGTCTCGCTGCTGCTCGAGCTGAAGGCGGACGCGCTCACGGTCGCCGACGGCGACCGTGTCCTCGGCAGCTTCCGCCTCGCCGACGCGAGCGAGCTCCTGTAGTGGACGGCAGCGGCCCCGTCATCCCGAACTTCGGCCAGGGCGACGCCTGCGTCACCGGCGACCACACGTTCTGCTTCGGCTGGGTGCGCGACCACTGGGGCGACACGCTCGGGCCGGCACTCTGGCAGCACGTCGAGCTGACCGCGATCGCCGTCGGGATCGGCTTCGCGATCGCGTTCCCGCTCGCGCTCCTCGCCCACCGCTTCCGGAAGCTCGAGCAGCCGCTCGGCGCGTTCTCGGCGCTCCTCTACACGATCCCGAGCATCGCGCTCTTCCAGCTGCTCGTGCCCTTCACCGGCATCACCTGGACGACGGTCGAGATCGCGCTCGTCGCCTACACGCTCGTGATCCTGTTCCCGAACGTCGTCGCGGGCCTCCGCAGCGCCCCGCCCGACGTGGTCGAGGCGGCCGAGGGCATGGGGCTGACGCGGCTCCAGGTGCTGCTCAGGATCGAGCTCCCGCTCGCGCTGCCGGCGATCGTCGCGGGCCTGCGGATCGCGGTCGTCTCGACGATCTCGATCGGGACGATCGCGGCATTCCTGCTGCCGAAGGGGCTCGGGTACCCGATCTTCGTCGCGCTCGGCAACCCGATCCCGTTCAAGACGGAGATCTACGCCGCGGGCGGGCTCGCCGTCGGCCTGGCGCTTCTCTGCGACGCGGGGCTGGTGGCGCTCAGGCGGGCGCTCGCACCCTGGACGAGGCTGGAGCGGGCGTGATCGTCGCGGGAGCGTTCGGGGACGCCTTCCGGTTCATCGCGGACAACCCGGGGTTCCTCGCGACGAAGGCGCTCGACCAGGTCGAGCTCTCGGCGGCGGCGCTCGCGATCGCGCTCGCATTGTCGCTGCCGCTCGGGATCGTGCTCGGGCACTTCCACCGCGGCTCGGCGATCGCGATCGGCTCGTCGATCGTCGGCCGGGCGCTCCCGAGCCTCGTCCTGATCGGCGTCTTCCTGACGTTCCTCGGCATCGGCTTCGTCAACAACATGGTCGCGCTCGCCGTCCTCGGCACCGGGCCGGTGCTGACGAACAGCTACGAGGCGGTGGACGGGGTCGAGCGCGACGTGGTCGAGGCCGCGCGGGGCATGGGGATGACGCACCTGCAGATCCTGCGCCGCGTCGAGCTGCCGCTCGCCCTGCCGCTGCTCTTCACGGGGATTCGCGTGGCCGCGGTGACGATCGTCGCGACCGCGCCGGTCGCGTCGGTCGCGGGCGGCGGCGGGCTCGGGGACATCATCGTCAACCAGGCGAGCTACCGCCTGAGCGGCGTCCTCGCGGCCTCGTTGTGCGTGATGGCCCTCTCCGCCGGGGTCTTCGTCGGGCTCGCGGGGCTCCAGGCGGCCGTAACGCCGAGGGGGCTTCGGCGTACTACTGTGGCCAGAACTCCCCTGCGAAAGGAGCAGCTGTGATCCGCAAGCACACCCGGCGGGCGGCCAAGGCGGCGTTCGCCATCTCACTCGGGGTTGCGATCGTGATCGGCCTAGTGACGGCGGCGCTCGCCCGCCCCGCCCATGCGACGACGAAAGCCTCGCCGACGATCGTGATCGGAACGAAGAACTTCGCCGAGGAGTTCATCCTCGGCCAGCTGTACAAGCAGGCGCTCGAGGCCAAGGGCTTCAAGGTCTCCTACAAGGAGAACATCGGCGCCACCGAGATCGTCCATCCGGCGCTGCTGAGCGGGAAGATCAACTTCTATCCCGAGTACACGGGCGTCGTCGTCCAGGTGATCTACAACCACACCTCGTCGCCCAAGACGGCGGCCGCGACCTACCGCCTGGCCAAGGCGCTCGAGGCGAAGAAGGGAATCACCGCCCTCAAGCCCACGCCGTTCAGCGACACCGACGCGCTCGCGGTCACGAACGCGACCGCGAAGAAGTACGGGCTGAAGACGGTGGGCGACCTGAAGAAGGTCGGCTCGTTCAAGCTGGGCGGCCCGCCGACGTGCAAGACGCGCACCACCTGCTTCCTGGGCTACACGAAGCAGTACGGGATCACGAAGGCATCCTTCTTCCCGCTCGGGATCGGGCTCTCGTACACGGCCCTCGACAAGGGCCAGGTGCTCGCGGCCGACGTCTTCACGACCGACCCGCCGCTCGCGAAGCCCTCGAAGTACAAGGTGCTCGCCGACCCGAAGCACGTGACGGGGTTCCAGAACGTGACGCCGCTCGTCAAGACCTCCGTGCTGAAGGCAGCGGGGCCGAAATTCACGAAGACGGTGAACGCGGTGTCAGCGAAGCTGACGACGCCGGCGATCGCCGCCATGAACAAGGCGTTCTACGTCGACAAGCAGTCGGCGAAGTCGATCGCCCAGAAGTTCCTGAAGGCCAACGGGCTCCTGTAGGCCTGCGCAGCGCGGCCGGTTCCTGCGGGAGCCGGCCGCCCGTCACTTCGACTCAGCCCCAGAGGCATGCGAGCGGGGCCGCGGTGATGCGCTCGCCGAGTGCGTAAGACCTCGACCCGGTATGAAAGACGACCCCGGCCACGAAGCGGTCGCCGATTTTGTCGCGAAGCCAGGCGAGGTGCTTCGCGTCCGCGCGGCTCGGTCCGGCACTCGCCTTCACCTCGATCCCGATCACCCGGAAGCCGTCGATCTCGATCACCATGTCGAGCTCATGCTCCCCCTGCTTGGTGCGGAGATGATGCAACCGGGGCCGGTCCGAGGAAGCGGCGATCTCGGGCCGAAGCTGAGCCGCGACGAAGGTGTCGAGAACACGGCCCAGCGCGTCGCCGTCCCGGAGAACGCCGTCGACGCCGAGCCGCATGAGGTGGCCGAGCAGCGCCGTGTCCACGACGTAGCGCTTCGGGCGCTGCACCAGCCGCTTCAGCCTGTTTCCCGTCCAGGCCGGAACGTGTTCGACGACGTAGAGGCGCGTCAGCAGTCGCTCGTAGGCCTCTGCAGTCCTCTTCGTCACCTGCGCCGCCTCGTAGATGGTCTTGTGATCGCAGACGCCGGCTGAGTTGAGCGCGTATGCCTCGAAGTAGCGGCGCAGCCGAAGCCCGTCACGCCGCCGTGTACGCGGCTCCTCGAGCTGTTCCACGTCGTGGCTCAGGAGGTCCGAGACGTAACTCTCGAACCAGGCCGCGCGCGCCTGCGTGCTGCGTAAGCCGAGCGCCGGCCGGGGAAAGCCGCCTCTGAGGGCGATTTCGACGTAGCCGCGCAGATCCGGAAGATCAGGCGGCAGGTCCAGGGGAGCTCCTGCGACGAGCTTCTCGAGGAACGGCTTCGACATCACACGCCGCTGCTCGCGCAGCGTCATCGGGAACATCACCAGCCTCTGCAAGCGGCCGGTTCCGGGCCAAGGCGTGTTCTCGATCTCGGCGCGGGCCGATCCGGTCAGCAGGAACCGTCCCGGCCGCGGATCGCCGTTGACGCTGCGCGCAACGGCGCCAAGGACGTCCGCCACCGCCTGCCACTCGTCGAGGAGGACGGGCTCGGTGAGCCCGACGAGCGCGGCGTCTGGATCGGCCTCGAAGGCGGCCGCCTCTGCGCGGACATCGAGGCGAACCATGCTTGCCGAGCGCCTCCTTGCCGTCGTCGTCTTTCCGACCGCCCGTGGGCCGACCACCATCAGTGCGGACAGTTGGTCGCTCAACTCATCGAGTAGCGGCTCGACCAGTCGTGCGTGATAGGGAGATTCCGCCGCGATGCGAAGATAGTATCCACGAGGACGGGCGAATACTACCCCTCAGGCCGGGCTATCAGTACCCCTGGCGCCGGTTACTAGGGCAGCCGCCCGCCCGTCGCCTTCGCGGCGCCGAGCGAGGCGAGCAGGAGCAGCGCGGACGCGCCCGCGAACCACGACGTCACCTCGCGGTGCACCGAGTGGCGGGCGATGCTCGCGCCGAGCTGCTTGTAGATCGTCGCCACCTTCTCGGCCGACTTGGCGCGGAACGTCTCGCCGTCGGTCTCGCGCGCGATCGCGGCGAGCGTGACCGGGTCGGGACGGACGACGAACCGGCCCGAGCCGCCGAAGAGGCCGCCGAAGGGGCCGCCGTTCAGGACGCCGGGGCCGAGCGTGCCGTGGTTCGTCCCGAGCGCGACCGTGAAGACCCGGATGCCCGCGCGCTTCGCGCGGTCGGCGCCCTGCAGCGGCGTCAGCACGCCGCGGGTCTGCGCGCCGTCGGAGAGCAGGATGATCGCGCCGGGGATCTTCCCCTGCTTGTTCCGCTTCGCGTCGCCGACGGCGCCGCGTACGACCTGCACGGCGACGCCGAGCCCGTCGCCGATCGCCGTCCCGCCCTCGGGAACGAGCAGGTCTATGCCCTCCTGCAGGAGCGCGCGGTCGGTGGTCGGCGGCACGAGTATGTCGGGGCCGCTCGAGAACGAGATCAGCCCGACCCGCACCTTCGGCGGCAGCTTCGACGCGAAGAGCGACATCGCGTGCGCGGCGGCGAGCAGGCGCGTCGGCTTCACGTCGCTCGCGCGCATCGAGCCGGAGACGTCGACGAGCAGCACGACCGTCGCGCGGTCGGAGGTCTCGCTGACCGACGCCTGCGGGCGCGCGACGGCGGCCGCGGCGGTCGCAAGCGCGAGCAGGAAGAGGACGAGCGGCACGAGCGCACGCCACCGCCGCTGACTCTCAGCGACCGACGCGAGCACGTCGAGGTTCGTGAAGGCGACGGCGTACCGCGAGCGCCGGCGCTGCAGCCACCACCAGAGCGCCGCAGCCGCCGGGACGACGAGCAGCACGAGCAGCAGGAGCGGCCAGGCGAAGGTCACGCGACGCACTCCGCGCCGCCCTGGACGATCGCGTGCGCGTCGGGCGAGAGGGCGTCCGTCGACGACGCCGTCACGACGACGCGCTTGCCGACGACGTGGTGGCCCGCGTGCACGAGGCCGACATGCGCGAGGCTCGGCGGCTTCTTCGTGCGGAACGCGATCGCGTGCCACGAGCCGACGAGCTTCTCGGTGCGCAGGCAGGCGATCCGCGCGAACTTCGCGTCGCCGGGGCCGACGACGACGATGCGCGACCGGAACTCGAGCGGCTGCCCGACCGGCACGACGCGCGCCGAGACGGTCGACCGGCCTCCTCCGCCCTGCGTCGGGATGCACCCGAGCAGCGGCTGGAACGCCTGCGTGCGCTTCGACGTCGAGACGGCGCGGAAGAAGGCGTAGCGCGTCGTCGTCTGGCCGGGCTGCACGGGCGCGCCGAGGCGCCCGTCGAACGAGACGTGCACCTCGCGCGAGGTCGCCTGGGCGTCGAGGCCGCCGACGACGCTCTGCCCCTTCGGGCAGGTGAGCAGGTACTGCGCGTGGCCGCGGGCGGGGACGACGACCCACGGCCCGGGCACGCGGATGCACTGCTGGATCCCGCGGCACTCGTTGGTGGCACCGGCAGCGCCGGCCGTGGCCGCGGCGACCGCGAGGGCGCAGACAAAGGCGAGGGCGAGCTGCTTCACGGCATCCTCCTGAACCAGACTCCGGACAGGATGCCGCCTGCGAGCATGAACGCAAGCCCGCCGGCCGCGGCGGCGGCGCTGACCTCGATCGTCTTCTTCCGCTTCCCCGTGCGCGAGCCGAGCTCGTCGTAGGTGCCGGCGACGTCGACCGCCGCCGGGGCGGAGGTGAAGTGCCCGAGCGCGGCGCGGGAGATCGCCTGCAGCACCTGCGGCTGTGCCGGCACCTGGATCCGCTCGGTGAAGCCGCCCTGCAGCTTCTGCTGGACGATCCCGTCGGGGGTGCCGACGAGGATGCTCGAGACGGGGATCCGGGCCTGCAGCGCGCGCTGCGCCGCCTGCTGCGGCGTGAACCCGCCCGCGGTCTGGCCGCCGTCGGAGATGACGACCACCACGGCCGGCGGGCGGCGCCCCTGCGACGTCCCCGGGACGCGCGTGCCGAGGCGCACCGCGCGGACGATCGCATCGGCGAGTGCCGTGCCCTGCGGGCCCGTGTGCGCCCGCGCGAGCGCGCCGCGGACGGCGCCGAAGTCGTGCGTCGGCGCGGCCGCGACGGCGACGTGATCGGAGAAGGTGACGAGCGCGAGGCGGTAGCCCTTCGGAGCCTTGTCGATGAACCGCCGCGCGATCTGCTTCGCGACGGCGAACCGGGTCGGCCGCGCGTCGTTCGCGGCCATCGAGCCGGAGACGTCGAGCACGAGCACGAGCGTCGCCTCCTGCGAGCGGACGTGGAACGAGGCCTTCGGGCGCGCGAAGCCGACGACGAGGAGCGCGAGCCCGACGAGGAGGAGCGCGGTCGGCAGGTGGCGCCGCAGGCTCGACGGGCGCGTCGTCATGTTCGGGAGCAGCGCTGCGGGCGCCCAGGCCCGCGCGCGACGCCGGCGCTCACGTTCGAGCAGCACCAGCCCGGCGACGGCGGCGGGCACGGCGAGCAGGCAGACGAGGAGGAGCGGCGACGCGAAGCTCATGCGGCTCTCTCCCGTCGCCGCAGGAAGGCGGCGAGCGGTCGCAGCCAGTCGCCCTCGGTCGAGAGCGCCACGTGGCGGACACCGGCCGAGGCGAGCGCGGCGACGAGCGCCCGCCGCTCGGTCGCGGCGGCGGCCGCGAACCGCTCGCGCAGCCGCCGGTCGCTCGTGTCGACGCGCAGTTGCCGCCCCGTCTCGGGGTCGACGAGCCGCAGCTCGCCCACGTCGGCGAGCTCCTGCTCGCGCGGGTCGCGAACCTCGACCGCGAGCACTGTGTGCCGTCCCGCGAGCCGCAGGAGCGGCGCCCGCCAGTCGGGCGGCCCGCGGAAGTCGGAGACGAGCACGACGAGCGCCCGCTGGCGGACGACGCGGTCGGCGAGCTCGAGCGCGTCGCGCAGGCTGCCGCTCCCTCCCGCCGGCAGGCCGCGCAGCAGCTGGAGCGTGTCGAGCAGCGCCCGCCGTCCCTGCCGCGGCGGCTCGACGCTCGACTCGCGCCCGAAGGAGATCGTGCCGAGCCGGTTGCCGCGGCGCGTGGCGGCGTAGCCGATCGCGATCGCCACCCCCTCGGCGACGTCTGCCTTGCGCCGGTCGCCGGTGCCGAAGGCCATCGACGCGGAGGCGTCGAGCACGAGCCACGTCACGAGCACGCGCTCGGCGAGCTCGACGCGCACGTGCGGCTCGCCCGTGCGCGCGGTCACGTTCCACTCGATGCGCCGGACGTCGTCGCCCGGCTCGTACGGCCGCACCTGCCACAGCTCGCTGCCGAGGCCGGCGAACGCCGACCGGTAGTCGCCGGCGAGGAGGCCGTCGACGCGGCGGCCGACGGCCAGCTCGAGCGCGCGCAGCGACGACGCCGAGAGCGGCCCCGGGCCGGGCTGCTCCGGCGTCCGGATCGGTGCGAGCGGGTCGGCGGCGGTCGAGGTCATGCCACCTCGGCGCGGCCGAGGTCGATCTGCGGCAGCGGCACTGCTGCAAGCACGCGGTCGAGGAGCGAGTCGGGTGACACCTCCTCGGCGAGCGCTCGGTACGAGAGGACGAGCCTGTGCCGGAACGCGTCGCGGACGAGCGCGTCCATGTCGCCGGGCACGACGTAGTCGCGGCCGCGGATCAGCGCCAGCGCGCGTGCGGCAGCGACGAGGCTGATCGGCCCTCGCGGGCTCGCGCCGAAGGCGACGTAGTCGGCGAGACCGTCGAGGCCGTGCTCTGCCGGCTTGCGCGTCGCGGTGGCGACGTCGACCGCCCAGCTGATCAGCGCCGGGTCGACGTAGACGTCGGCCGCCTGGCGCTGGAGCTCCTTCAGCTCCTCGAGCGTGAGCACGCGCTCGAGCTCGGGCGGCGCCTCGAGCGACCGCGCGACGACGGTCAGCTCCTCGTCGTGGGCCGGGTAGTCGACGAGCACCTTGAGCATGAAGCGGTCGACCTGCGCCTCTGGCAGCGGGTAGGTGCCCTCGGACTCGATCGGGTTCTGGGTCGCGAGCACGAGGAACGGCGACGGCACCGGGTAGGTCTGGTGGCCGATCGTCACCTGGCGCTCCTGCATCACCTCGAGCAGCGCCGACTGCACCTTCGCCGGCGCGCGGTTGATCTCGTCCGCCAGCAGGAAGTTGCAGAAGACCGGCCCGAGCTCGGTCTCGAAGTCGGTGCGGTCGGGCCGGTACACGCGCGTGCCGACGAGGTCGGACGGGACGAGGTCCGGCGTGAACTGCACGCGCTGGAAGGAGCCGCCGAGGACGGCGGCGGTGGTCTTGATCGTGAGCGTCTTCGCCAGCCCGGGCACGCCCTCGATCAGGACGTGGCCTCCCGCGAGAAGGCTGACGAGCACACGCTCGAGCATCTCCTCCTGGCCGGCGATGACCCGACGGATCTCGAACAGCGCCTGTTCGAGCTTTGCTCCTGCCACTGGATCCTCCTCGCTCGGTTCCGTCCTACCGCAAAAGAATGACGTCTAGACCTAAGAACTTCTCGTTAAGTCGAGCGCGCGGCGCCAGGCTTCCCGCAGGCCTGCCACCTCGTCGGCCGACATCGTCGGCTCGTATACCGCGCCGACGTGGACGCCGGTTTCCCGGCCGGCCGCGAGCGCGGCCGCGCCGAGGGCGGTCGTCTCTCGCTCCGCCGCGACCTCGACGCGGATCCCGAGCAGGTCGGCCTGGAGCTGCATCAGGAACCCGTTCGCGCTCGCGCCGCCGTCGGCGCGCAGCACGGTCGGCCGCTCCGGCAGGGCGTCGACGACGTCCGCGACCTGCTGGGCGATCGCCTCGAGCGCGGCGCGCACGAGGTGCGCGCGCCGGGCGCCGCGGGTGAGGCCGGTGACGAGGCCGCGGGCGTCCGGGTCCCACCAGGGGCTGCCGAGGCCGGTCAGCGCAGGCACGAACTGGACGCCGCAGGTGTCGGGGACGCTGCGGGCGAGGGCCTCGGCGTCGGCGGCCGAGTCGATCAGCCCGAGGCCGTCCCGCAGCCACTGGACGGCGGCTCCGCTCGCGAGGACGGCGCCCTCGAGCGCGTAGCCGTCGGCGGCGGCGGTCTTCAGGAGGCCGGGCGGCGGCGGGGTCGCGTCCTCGCCCGTGTGGACGAGCACGAAGCTGCCGGTGCCGTAGGTCGCCTTGGCCTCGCCCGGGCGGTGACAGCCCTGCCCGTAGAGCGAGGCCTGCTGGTCGCCGGCGATCCCGCGGATCCTCACGCTCCGGCCGTTCAGCCGCCCCTCCCCCAGCTCCGCCGCCGACGGGACGATCTCCGGCAGCAGCTCGCGCGGCACGCCGAAGAGGTCGAGCAGCTCGTCGTCCCAGTCGAGCGTCTCGAGGCCGACGAGCATCGTCCGCGAGGCGTTCGTCACGTCGACGACGTGCCGCTCGCCGCCGGTCAGCTGCCAGACGAGCCAGCTGTCGACGGTGCCGAAGGCGAGCCCGTCGCGGCGGCCATGCTCGCGGAGCAGCCACTCGAGCTTCGTCGCCGAGAAGTACGGGTCGGGCACGAGCCCGGTCTTCGTGCGGATCAGGTCGGCGGCGAGCTCGCGGCAGCGCTCGGCGGTGCGCCGGTCCTGCCAGACGATCGCCGGCGCGACCGGCTCGCCGCTCCGCCGGTCCCAGAGGAGCGTCGTCTCGCGCTGGTTCGTGATCGCGACCGTGTCCGGCTCCCCGCCCGCCTCGCGCGCCGCCTCCTCCACGGTCCGCCAGATCTCCTGCGGGTCGTGCTCCACCCAGCCCGGGCGCGGGAAGCGCTGCGGCAGCTCGCGGTAGCCGCGGCCCGCGACGTTCAGCGCCTCGTCGAGCGCGAGGCACGTGGTGCCGGTCGTGCCCTGGTCGACCGCGAGTATGGGCATACGGAGATGCGGGTCACGCGTGGCGGGCGATGAAGTCGAGCGTGCGCCGCCAGGCGTCGTCGGAGGCGTCCTGGAACTCCTCCTGCTTGCGGTCGAAGAAGCTGTGGGGCGCGCCGTCGTAGGTGACGACGTCGTGCTCGACGCCCGCCGTCGTCAGCGCCTCGTCGAAGGCGGCGTTGATCTCCGCGGTGATGTTCTGGTCGGCGCCCGCCTGCAGCGCGAGGATCGGGCACTCGATCTGCCGGACGAACCCGAGCCCCACGAGCGTGCTCGGGTTGCCGTAGAAGCCGACCGCGCCGGCGAGCCCGTGGTGCGA
>DASUAX010000005.1:0-8046 GCA_035763525.1 Gaiellaceae bacterium | reverse complement strand
ACGAGCACGATCGTCGCCGGCGTGATGCCGTGGCCCATGATTCGCAGGACCGTCTCGAAGATCCCGAGCACGAGCCCGGCGAGGCTCATCAGAAACCCTAGGAAGTAGAAGAACACGAGCGGGTGGAAGTCGCGGATCACGTACTTCTCGCGCAGGCGCCAGAAGAAGCCCTTCCAGAGGAGCCACGAGATGCGAGGGACGACGCGACGGATCCTGATTCCCGACCGCTCGCCGACGCCGTAGATCGGGCGCGACGGGAAATCGCGGACGCGCGCGTTCCACACGTTCAGGTGCACGAGCATGTCGTTCGGGAAGCCGTACGACGTGTAGACGCGGTCGAGGTCGAGGAGCCGCAGGACGCGCAACGACAGCACCGTGTAGCCCGCCTGCGAGTCGGCGACGTGCCAGTACCCTGACGCGATCTTCGTCAGGAAGCTCAGCATGGCATTCCCGAGGTAGCGGTTGCGCGGGATCAGCCGCCACGCGCTACCCGTGAAGAGCCTGTTCGCCTTCGCATAGTCGAGCTCGTCGCGCACGACCGGCAGCGCGAGCCCCTCGAGCTCGTCGGGATCCATCTGGTTGTCCCCGGCCATCACGGCCGTCGCGTCCATGCGCTCGGCGAGCGCTCGCTTGTAGCCGCTGACGACGGCGGCCCCGACGCCTCGGTTCCGGTCGTGCTCGATCACCTCGACACGCGGGTCGCCCGTGGAGCGGGCGCGCTCGGCAGTCGCGTCGGTCGACGCATCGTCGACGACGTAGATCCGGTCGACGAAGCCCGGGATCCCCTGCAGCGTCGCGACGACGAGCTCCTCCTCGTTGTGCGCCGGGACGACGACGGCGACGCGCTTGCCCTCGAGCATGGCCTACACGGAGCGCAGGCGGCTCTCGCCGGCGATCGCGACGATCGCACCGAGGATCAGCCCGATCAACGCGCCGATCACGAGCGACGTCGCGCGCGAGTGGGCGGCCGCCTTCACCGACTTGGCGGGCTCGACGATCTTCGCGCTCTCGACCTGCGTCGCGAAGGCGAGCTGTTGCTGCAGCGTCTCCTGCTGCGCGATCAGGTTGCCGAGGCGCGTCTCCGCGTTGTCCTCCTGGCCGACGATCACGAGCTGCTGCAGCGGATCGAGGTGCTTTGCCGCCTCGAGCGCCGCCTCGGTGATCGCGAGCCGCTTCTTCACCGACGAGATCTGGTCGTTGACGCTCTTCAGCGTCGCGTTGAAGGTCGCAATCTTGACGCCGACGTACTTCGCCGTCGTCTGCGCGACGACGATGTGCGCGAGCGCGTTCGCCGCCGCTGACACGGGCCCGGGCTTCGTCCCGTTCACGGTGAGCGAGATCAGCGGCGCCGAGCGCGCCGCGCCGGCGCCCGTCACCGAGCCGACCTGCGCGACCGAGACGTGGCCGCGGAGCGCGCTCGGCCGCATGTCGGCGCGCGCAGCCGCCTGCGCCTGGAACGCCGCGCCGGAGACGATCTGCGAGACCGCACGCGGGTTCGTGCCGAAGCTCGACACGAGCGCGCCACCCGGCGAGGTGGGCTGGCCGAGCGAGATGAGGGCACTTGCCTTGTAGTTGGAACCGCCGCGGAACGAGAAGAGCACGCCCACGATCGCGCCGAGCACGAGCCCGCCCACGGGCAGCCACCAGAGCGCGACGACGGCGCGGCGCCAGCGCGCGAGGTCGACCTCGCGCTCCGCGTCGAGTTGGGGGGCCGTCATGCGGTAGCGACCCTAGCCGAACACCAGGCCCAGTGCGCGGCGAGGCCTTCCCGCAGCGGGGTCGTCGCGTGCCAGCCGATCGCCTGCTCGATTCGCGTCGTGTCGGCTCTCGTGCGGTGCATGTCGCCGGTCTGCGGCGGCCCGTAGCGGACGCGCACCGGGCGGCCCGCGACCTCGCCGAGCAGATCGAGCGCGTCGCGCATCGTCGCCTCCTCGCCCCCGCCGACGTTGTAGACCCCGGGCGGCGCCTCGAGCGCACGGATCGTCGCGTCGACGACGTCCGCGACGAAGGTGAACGAGCGCGACTGCGTTCCGTCGCCGTACAGCTCGAACTCCTCGTCGTGCGCCGCCGCGGCGACCATGCGCGCAAACGCCATGTCGGGGCGCTGCCGCGGCCCGTAGACCGTGAAGTACCGCAGCGCGACCGCACGCAGCCCGAAGAGGCGCTCGTAGGTGTCGTGCAGATGCTCGCACGAGAGCTTCGTCACCCCGTAGGGGTTGTTCGGGCGCGGCACGACGTCCTCGGGCGTCGGGTAGCGCTCGGCGTCGCCGTAGACCGACGACGAGCTCGCCCAGACGACCGGCACCCCCGCATCGACGGCCGCCTCGAAGACCCGCTGCGTCGCGAGCAGGTTCCGCCACAGGTAGTCCGGGAACACGTGCCCGAAGCTGCGCGCGCCCGGCTGTCCGGCCAGGTGGAAGACGGCGCCGACGCCGGAGAAGTCGATCGGATCGGCGCCGAGGTCGACGGTGCGAACGTCGAGCCCGCGCGCGTTCTCCTCCTTGAGGGACGGGTCGTAGTAGTCGGTGAAGCTGTCGAAGCCGACGACCTCGTCGCCCCGCGCGACGAGCGCCTCCGCGAGGTGGGAGCCGATGAAGCCGGCCGCGCCGGTGACCGCATAGCGCATCGGCGGAATCTAGCCTCGGCAGGCCTTCTGCACGGCGCGCACCACCGACCAGAACCGCGCGGGGGAGGCGCCGTGCTTGCGCAGGACGACGTTGCAGACCTGCACGCCGCCGTGCTTCGAGGCGAGGGTCGCGGTCGGGAACTGCCGGACCGTCACGCCCGCGTGCGCGATCCGCCCGAGCTCGCTCGCCGTGACACCGCGCGGCGTCGGCTGCCGCTGCTGCTCGACGAGCCCGTAGACCCGCGCGTAGCCCGTCAGGTAGAGCCGGGCGCCGTCGGCGACGACCGGCGAGTACTTGCCGTCGGGAAAGGTCCAGAGCAGGCGCCCGGTGCGCGCGTCGAGCGCGTATGTCCGCTGCGCGAGCGTCGCGAAGTAGACCCGGCCCGCGATCACGGTCGGGGAGCCGGAGATCTCGCCGTTCGCCCGGAACTGCCAGAGGATCTTGCCGGTCGCGGCATCGAAGCAGAAGAAGCGCTTCGAGTACGAGCCTGCGTAGACGCGGTCGCGCCACACGGCGGTCGACGAGTAGACGTACCCTCCGGTCGACTGCGACCAGCGGAGCTTGCCGCTCGCAGCGCCGAACGAGTAGACCTTGCCGTCGGTCGCGCCGACGTAGACGCGGCCGTAGGCGACCGACGGCGTCGCGTAGAAGTTGCCGGTGTTGCCGAAGCGCGGCTGCGCCTTCGCCTGCCAGACGACCTTCCCGCTGGTCGCGTTCAGCGAGTAGACGTGCCCGGAGTAGTCGCCGACGAACAGGCGGTTGCCGGAGACTGCGACGCCGCCCTTCACCTGCCCGTGCAGCTTCGTCACCCAGAACGGCTTGCCGGTCCGGCGACGGAGCGCCCACACGCGCCCGTCCCAGTCGCCGACGAAGACAGCGCCGCCGGCGACGACCGGCGACGACTCGGACGGGCCGATCTCGCGGCGCCAGATCACGCGGCCGGTGCCGACGGCGTACGCGGCCACCTCGCCGGTCAGCGACGCGCTCGGCTTGCGGTTGCAGGGCGGCCGGTTCAGGTACGTCTCGAAGACGACGTGGCGGTCGAGCGCAGGCGACGCCGCGACGCACCGGCCCGTCCGCAGCTTCCATGCGCGCTTGCCGTTCTTGGCGCCGATCGCGAAGAGCGTGCCCTCGTTGCTCGCGAAGAACAGGCGGCCGTAGCCGACGGCAGGCGGGAACTCGACGAGGCTCTGGGCGCGGAACGTCCAGAGGCGCCGGTAGGGCGGCGCGAGCGAGATGCCGTTCCCGAAGCGCAGCCGGGCGGCGTCGTGGCCGTACGTCGGCCACGCGATGCCCGGCTCGGGCGGCGGCGGGAGCGCTGCCTGGGTGGTCACGAACTCCACGGTCGACGACCCCTTCACGTCGCGCGACGCGTCTCTCAGGTGCAGATACCACGCCAGGCCCAGGCCGACGGCGGCCAGCACGACGAGCGCCGCGACGACGACGAGGGCGCGCTTCACCGCCGCTCGACCGCGTAGACGCGCGAGTAGCCGTGCAGGAGCAGCCGATCGCCGCCGCCGGAGACGGGCACGTACTGGCCGTGCGGGAAGTCGAGCACGACGCGGCCGCTGTGCGTGTCCACGCCGAGGATGCGATGCGCGAACGAGCCGGCGTAGGCGACACCGTCGACGACGGTGGCGGCGCCCGAGATCGGCCCGCCCGTGCCGTGCGCCCACAGCGTCGCACCGGTTCGCGCCGAGAGCGCGTAGAAGACGCCGCTGTACGAGCCGACGAACACCCGGCCGCCCGCGACGGCGGGCGACGAGTAGACGTACGAGCCGAGGTGGCGTCGCCAGAGATACGTGCCGTGAGTGGAGAACGCGGTCAGCGAGTCGCCGGTGGAGCTCGGCACGAAGACGCGCCCGCGGGCGACCGCGGGCGTGCCGTAGACGCGGCCGTTCACCGAGCGTGACCAGCGAAGCGCACCGTCGGAGGCGCGCAGCGCGAGGAGCCTGCCGCAGTAGTCGCCGATGTAGATCGTCCCGGCGGAGTACGCCGCCGAAGACGTGATCTTGCAGCCGAACGAGCGGCGCCAGCGGACGCGGCGCTTGCGCAGGTCGAGCGCGGTCACCGTGCCGTTCCAGGCGCCGAAGACGTCGACACCGTCCAGCACGATCGGCGACGACTCGATCGGCGAGCCGACCGTGTGGTGCCAGAGCAGGCGGCCGTCGCTTCGCCCGAGCACCCACACGTGCCCGTCCATCCCGTGCACGACGAGGGAGCCGCCGAAGACGGCGGGCGAGGCGGCCATCTTCCCGTTCGGGGTGTCGTGCCGCCAGAGGACGGTGCCGTCGCGCATGTCGAGCGCGCGCACGGTGCCGCGCATGTTCGTGACGTAGGCGATGCCGTCCGCGACGACGGCCGGGAACTCGACGAGCCCGCCGAGCCCACGCGACCAGACGACCCGGAACGGCGGGCGCACACGGAGCGCCGCGTGCGCCTGGCTCCGCTCCGCGTTCGCGCCGTACATCGTCCACTGGAGCGCCGGGCGGTACAGGCGGATCGTCGACTTCGGATGCGTGCGGTACTGGAGCCGCACCGACCGGGTCGCGTAGCCGCGCTTCGACGCCGTGGTGACGAGAGCGGCGCGGTGCGCGAGCGGCACGCGAGCGACGCCGTGGCGGTCGGAGACGGCGACGCGACGGCCGATCGTCACGCGAGCCCGCGGCAGGCGCCGGCCGGTGTCGCCGTCGAGGACCGTCACCTGCACCCGGTGCAGCCGCGCTGCGGCGGCATGTTCCACCGGTGCGTCACGTTCGCGCTCGTTCGTCGGCGCGGAGGCACGGTTCCAGTCGCAGCCGGCGAGCACGGCGACACCGGCGAGGAGCAGTGCGAGCCGCCTCACGCCTCCCCGGGGACCGCCTCTGCCTGGGCCGGCTCGAGCGCGCCGTCCGCCTCCTCGAGGATCACCTGCGAGAAGAAGCGCGTCATCACGACGCCCTCGCGGAAGTCGCCGAGGCGCGGCTCGAGCGCCTCCCCGTTCGCGAGCGCGAGCGCGAGCTCGGGGTAGCGGGAGCCTGCGGCGGTCGGCAGCGGGAAGCCGCCGCCGAAGCGCGGGTTGACGTCGGTCACCTGCAGCTCGCCGTCCGGCTCGCGAAAGCACTGCACGTTCGCGGGCCCCACGATGCACAGCGCCTCGGCGACGGTGCGGCCGAACTCGATCAGCTCCGGGTCGTTGATCGTCATGCCCTTGATCGATTCGCCGCCCTTCGACTCGATCATCGTTCGCGGGATCGCGGCCACGCAGCGGCCGTCGAGGTCGCAGAAGACGTCGACCGAGAACTCGACTCCGGCGCAGACGCACTGCACCATCGACTCGACGCCGGTGTAGCGGAGGAAGAACTCGAGCTCGGAGGCGTTGTCGGCGCGATAGATGTGCCGCGACCCGAAGCCCTTGCGCGCCTTCACGAGCACCGGGTAGCGCAGGCCGTCGGGCAACTCGGTCGGGAGCCACGTCGGCGGCGAGCCGATGCCGCGCCCCTCGAAGAAGAGGTGCGCGAGGTACTTGTCGGCGCAGCGCGCCGAAGTCTCCTCGTCGGGGACGAGCACGACCGCGGGTGCGAGCTCGTCGCGCGACCGGGCGAGGACGACGTGATCGAGGTCGGTGAGCGGCACGATCAGGCGGACGTCGTGCAGCGCGACGAGGTCGCGCAGCGCCGCGACGTAGCCGAAGTCGTCGACGCGGGGGACGAGCGCCCGGTGGTCGGCGTGGTACAGCGCGGGCGCGAGCTGGTCGACGTCCGCCGCGATCGCCGTCGCGCCGGCACGGCGGAAGGCGGTGACGATGTCGACGCGCTGCCCAGCGCACGTGAAGAGGACCGCCGTCACGGCCCCTGAGGGTACAGCGGGGGCGTGAAGGCGCCGTTAGGCCGCGGGGGGCTTCCAGCCGCCGGTCGCGCCCTTGTACGTGCCGCCGAAGAGCGCGAGCGGTGTCCGCAGGAGGATGAGCAGGTCGGTCTTCCAGTCTCGATGGCGCACGTACCAGAGGTCGAGCTCGATGCGCTCCGCCCACGGCAGCGCGGCGCGGCCGTGGATCTGCGCCCAGCCGGTGATCCCGGGCTTGACGTCGAGCCGGTGGCGCTGCCGCTCGTCGTAGGAGTCGACCTGGTAGCGGAGGGTCGGGCGCGGCCCGATCACCGACATGTCGCCGCGGACGACGTTCCAGAGCTGCGGCAGCTCGTCGATGGAGAGTCGCCGCAGCAGCCTGCCCGCCCTCGTGATCCGGGCGTCGCCCCGGTCGACGGCATAGCCGGCGCCCTGCCGCTCGGCGCCGACGACCATGGTGCGCAGCTTCAGGAGCTCGAAGTCGACGTCGTCCTTGCCGACACGTGTCTGCCGGTAGAGCACCGGCCCGCCGTCCTGCAGCTTGACCGCGAGCGCGCCGGCGGCGAGCAGCGGGCTCGTGAGCGCGAGGCCCGCACCGGCGATCGCCATGTCGAGGGCTCGGTTCATCGCGTCCCCTCCGCCGCCTCCCAGGTGGCGGGGACGCCGCGACGCAGGTAGTTCCAGAGCGAGACGAGCGTCGCCCAGGTGACGAGGACGTAGTAGCGCGCGATGCCGACGCCGGTCGCGGCGGCCGCGAGCAGCACGAGTTGCGCCGCGAGCACGACGTCGTAGACGAAGCCGTGCGTGACGAGCGCGATCGACGTCGCGAGCAGGACGACGTGCAGGATCCCCGACGCGTAGCGGAGGTGCCGGTGCGAGAGGATCTCGAGGCCGTAGAGGAAGCCGAGGCGGCGCAGCATGCCCCCGCGCAGCACGATCAGCCAGCAGTGCTCGAACATGCGCACCTTGCGCCGGTACTCGGTCTCGTTCGTCGGCGTCGGCTTCTCGAACGCGTGCGCCTCCGGCTCGTACACCGCCCGCCGCCCGCGCTGCACCATCAGGTACGGCAGCGACAGGTCGTGCCCGAAGCGCGGGTCGACCTCCACGTAGTCCGACCGGCGCACCGCGTAGATCGAGCCGTTGCCACCGGTGACGGAGGCGAGCTTCGACTCCGCCTCGCGCACGCCCAGCTCGTAGCGCCAGTAGAGGCCCTCCCTGTTGGAGCCCTCCGCGTCGAGGATCCGTAGCTGGCCGCAGACGTACGCCACGTCCGGGTCGGCGAACGCGCGGACGAGCTTCCGGAGCGCGTCGGGCGCCCACGTGCAGTTCGCGTCGGAGAACGCGATCACCTCGCCGCTTGTCTGGCGCACCGCCCGGTCCTGCGCCGCCACCTTCCCTCCGCGCGGGTTCGTGATCACGGCCACCTCGGGGTACTGCAGCGCGATCTCCTCCGTGCAGTCGGTGGAGGCGTCCGAGGTGACGACGATCCCCAGCTTCTCGCGCGGGTAGTCGAGCTCGAGCAGGTTCTCGATCCTCCGCGCGATCACCGTCTCCTCGTTGTACGCGGCGATCACGACCGTCACCGCCGGCTCGA
>DASUAX010000004.1:0-3651 GCA_035763525.1 Gaiellaceae bacterium | reverse complement strand
CTCGTTCCACCTACCGTGGCTGCCCTCGATCACTGCGTCATCGCCGTCTCCGACTGGGATCGGTCGAACGCCTTCTACGCCGACGTCCTCGGCGCCGAGGTGGTCGCGCGCGGCGCCGGCTACGTCTACCGCTTCGGCGCGAACCAGCTGAACATCCACGGCCCGGGCGTCGACGGTGAGCCGAACGCGGAGCCGCCCGTCGCCGCCGGCGGCGCCGACCTGTGCTTCGTGTGGGACGGCCCGATCGAGACGGCGGTCGCGCACCTCGAAGGCCTCGGCGTGCCCATCGAGCTGGGGCCGGTGCCGCGCTTCGGCGCGCGCGGCGAGGGGACGAGCGTGTACTTCCGCGACCCGGACCGCTCGCTGCTGGAGCTCATCTCGTACTAGAGGCTGGCTACGCGAGCTCGCGCGAGACCTGGAGGAAGAGCGACTCGAGCGCGAGCTGGGGCGCGAGGTTGAACTCCTCGAGCGCGCGCCAGGACTCGCGCGCGGCCTCGGCAGCGCGTTCAGCGCCGCTCAACCGCTCGCGCGTCGCGTCCTCCTCGAGCAGGGACAGCTTGTCGAGATGCACCGCGGTGGAGCCGGCACCGACGGCGACCGCGACCAGATCGCGGTACCACGCACCGAGCTCCTCCAGCTGCGCAAGCAACTCCTCGCGCTCGGCACCGCGCGCCGCGCGCTTCACCCGTGTCTCCGCCTCGCGCGCGGGCAGTTCGAGACCGTCGATGCGCGCCTCCTCGAGCTCGCGCGCCTCCGACGCACGCGCCTGGGCGTTCGCGATCAGCACGGCGGCCGCCGCCGTCGCGTCGAAGTCGGCGTCGCGGTAGACGGCCCTCGCCTGCGCGATCAGCGCATCGCGCCGCTCGGCCGACATCGGGTCGAGCAGCCGCTCCAGCCTGTCGAGCCGCCCGCCCGCCGCGCGCGCCAGCGCACTGCGCACCGCATCGTCGAGTTGCGGAACGCGCGCGTCGACCAGCGCACGGATCGCCTTCTCCGAGAGCCGGCGGAAGGGGACGAGCTGGCAACGCGAGCGAATCGTCTCCGGAAGCGAGCCGAGGTCGTCGGCGATCAGCACGATCACGGCGTACGCGGGCGGCTCCTCCAGATCCTTCAGCAGCGCATCGGCCGCGTCCTCGTTCATCAGGTGCGCACGGTGGATGAGGTACACGCGCCGGTCGGCTTCGAAGGGCCGCATGTGCAGGTCGCGGCGCAGCTCGCGGATCGCGTCGATGCGGATCATCTCGCCGAGCGCGTCGAGCTCGTAGAGATCCGGATGGAACTCGCGCGCCGTGTCGAGGAGGCTCCGGGCGAACACGCGCGCGACCTCAGCCTTGCCGACGCCCGGCGGCCCGTGGAAGAGGTACGCGTGCGCCGGCCCCTCGCGCAGCGCAGCGTCGAGGAGGCGCCCCGCCTCCGGCTGTTCAGAGAAGCGGGCGAACGTGCTCACGGATCTCCTCCGCGATCGTCTCGGCGGGGCGCGCGCCGTCGACCGCGACGATGCGCTCGGGCTCCGTTGCGGCCAGCGCCCGATAGCCGGCGTCGACTCTCTGCATGAACTCGGCTCCTTCGCGCTCGATCCGGTCATGATCGCCGGTCGCGCGGCGGAGCGCCTCATCAGGATCGAGGAGCACGAGGAACGTCCGGTCCGGCAGCAGGCCTTCCGTGACGATCAGGCTCAGCTCACGCACCCGCTCCTCGCCGAGCCCGCGCGCGATGCCCTGATAGGCGATCGACGAGTCGAGGTATCGGTCGCACACGACGTCGTCCCCACGCTCGAGCGCCGGCCGGATCACCTGCGCGGCGTGATCGCCTCTCGCCGCCGCGTACAGCGCGGCCTCGGCCCACGGCGCCATGTGCGCACCGTGGAGCACGAGCTCGCGGACGCCCTCGGCAACCGTGGTGCCGCCCGGCTCGCGCGTCGCGACCACGGTCCTGCCCTCGCCCCGAAGCCACTCCGCGAGCAACTCCGCCTGAGTGCTCTTGCCGGACCAGTCGACGCCTTCGAAGGACACGAACATCGTTCCTCTAATCTACGGCCTCCATGAAGGCGGTCGTTACCGGTGGTGCGGGGTTCATCGGGTCGAATCTCGTCGACGCGCTCCTCGCGCGCGGCGACGACGTGACGATCGTCGACAACTTCGCGTCGGGAAAGCGCGAGCTCGTGAACCCGGCCGCCACGTTGCTCGAGCACGACATCCGCGAGCCGTTCTCGGTCGACGCCGACGTCGTCTTCCACCTCGCGGCGCAAGCCGATGTGCAGACCTCGATGAAAGACCCCGGCTACGACGCTGCGGTGAACGTGGTCGGTACCGCCAACGTGCTGATGGCGGCCGGCGACGCGCAGGTGATCTTCTCGTCGTCCGGCGGAGCCGGCTACGGCGAGTGCCGGGAGCCGGCGACCGAGGAGTGGCCGTTCGAGCCGCTGTCGGCGTACGGCATCGCGAAGAAATGCGGCGAGGAGTACCTCGCCGGGTGGAACCGCATCCACGGCACGGGGCACGTGTCGCTGCGCTTCGGGAACGTCTACGGCGAGCGGCAGGACGCAGGGCTCGAGGGAGGCGTCGTCGCGATCTTTCTCGAGCGCATGGCGCGCGGCCAGGAGACCGTCATCTTCGGGGACGGAGGGCAGCAGCGCGACTTCGTCTACGTCGGGGACATCGTCGCCGCGTTGCTCGCGACCGTCGGGCGCAACGGCGGCCCGTACAACATCGGCACCGGGATCGCAACGAGCGTGAACGAGCTCCATGCCGCCTGCCGCCGCGCCGCCGGGATCGAGGAGGAGCCGATGCACCGCGACGCGCGACTCGGCGACGTCATCCGGTCGGTGATCGACCCGGCGCGCGCGGGGCGCGAGCTCGGCTGGCGCGCCGAAGTCTCGCTCGACGAGGGCATCGCTCGAACCTGGGCCTGGACGAAGGAAGCCGCAGCGGCGTAGCGAATCGAGCGGAGCCGTGGATGCCCCGCTCCCCTCTCCGGACGCGCTCGTCCGCCCCTGGCGGACGGCGACGCTCGTCGCAAGCCTCGTCGCAGCGATCGAGCTCGTGCTCCTCGTCGGGGCTGCGGTGCTGCTCCTCGCGAAGCCGCTCGCCCACGCGGTCCAGCGGCACGCCGAGGCGGCCGCCCTCGCGCCCGCCGCGACCGCGAAGAAGACACGGACGATCGTGCACACGATCAAGAAGGTCGCTCCGATCAAGCACGCGCGCTCGCACACCGGCGTCTTCGTGCTGAACGGCAACGGGCGGAACGGCGCCGCATCGAGTGAAGCGGCGAAGCTCTCGGGGATCGGGTACCGCGTGCCCGGCAAGGGCAACGCCAAGCGGCAGGACTACGCGACGACGGTCGTCATGTACCGGCGCGGCTGGGAGCCCGAAGGGCGGCGGCTCGCGGCCGACCTGCACGTGAAGATCGTCGGCCCGCTCGACGGGTTGTCGACGAGCGCGCTCCACGGCGCCCAGCTCGTCGTGGTGCTCGGCGCCCGCTAGCGCGTCAGCACGTGTAGGCGTGCCTGTTGACGAGCTTGAGCATCGCGTTGTACTCGTCGCCGCCGGGACCGTTCGACTTCTGATCGAGCTCGGTGTAGCGCTCGAGGTTCTGCCAGGCCGCGTACGGACACCCGCCCGGCGGTATGTGCATCGCGAACTCGCCTGCCAG
>DASUAX010000003.1:0-21727 GCA_035763525.1 Gaiellaceae bacterium | reverse complement strand
GCGCTGCGATCCTCTGCATCGAGGTCGATCCGACGCGCATCGGCCGGCGGCTCGAGACGCGCTACCTCGACGAGGCGGCGGACTCGCTCGACGACGCGCTCGCACGGATTCGTGCTGCGGCGGCCGAGCATCGGCCGTTGTCGGTCGGGTTGCTCGGCAACGCCGCGGAGCTCGTGCCGGAGCTCGCGTCCCGCGGAGAGCGGTTCGATCTCGTCACCGACCAGACGGCGGCGCACGACCCGTTGACCGGCTACGTCCCGAACGGGATGACGCTCGACGAGGCGAACGCGCTGCGGGTGTCGGATCCGGACGAGTACCTCCGGCGCGCGCGAGCGGCGATCGCCGAGCACGTTCGCGGGCTGCTCGAGTACGTCCGGGCCGGCAGCTACACCTTCGACTACGGAAACAACCTGCGAGGTGAGGCCGAGGCAGCTGGGGTAACGGACGCGTTCACATACCCGGGCTTCGTCCCGGCCTATATCCGGCCGCTCTTCTGTCGCGGGATCGGGCCGTTTCGCTGGGCAGCGCTGTCCGGGGACCCGACCGACATCGCGGCGATCGACGAGACGCTGCGCGGGCTCTTCACCGGCGACGAGCTCCTGCAGCGGTGGCTCGAGCTGGCGCCGGCCCGGGTGGCGTTCCAGGGGCTGCCCGCGCGCATCTGCTGGCTCGGCTACGGGGATCGAGCGAAGGCGGGTCTTGCGATCAACGAGCTCGTCCGTTCGAGGCGCGTGCAGGCGCCGGTCGTGATCGGGCGCGATCACCTCGACGCCGGCTCCGTCGCATCGCCCTATCGCGAGACGGAGTCGATGCGCGACGGCTCCGACGCGATCGCCGACTGGCCGATCCTGAACGCACTCGTCAACGTCGCCGCGGGAGCGACGTGGGTGAGCGTCCACCACGGCGGCGGCGTCGGAATCGGCAACGCGATCCACGCGGGCATGGTCGTCGTCGCCGACGGCACGGCCGGGGCCGCCGAGCGGCTCGAGCGCGTGCTGACGACCGACCCGGGGCTGGGCGTCGTGCGCCACCTCGACGCCGGGTACCCGGAGGCGGAAGCCGCCGCGCGCGAGCACGGGCTGTCGACGCCGGCCTTCGACGCCTCGCGCTGACCGTGGCCACGCTGCTGCTCCGCGACCTGGCACAGGTCGCGACGCCGGCCGCCGACGGCTCCGTCGCGCGCGGTGCGGGGCTCCGGGCCGTCGCGGTGGTCGAGGACGCGTACGTCCTCTGCGACGGCGAGACGGTGCGAGCCGTCGGGAGGATGCGCGACCTGGCGCCGATCGGCGGCGACGTGGAGGAGGTGGACTGCTCCGGGCTCTGCGCGGTTCCCGGGCTCGTCGACTGCCACACGCATCCGGCATTCGGCGGCGACCGGGTGGGCGAGTTCTCGCTGCGGTCCGCCGGCGCGAGCTACGAGGAGCTGCACGCCGCGGGCGGCGGGATCATCTCGACGGTCACGGCGACACGAGCTCTCTCCGCCGGCGAGCTCGACGCGCGCGTCCGGTGGCACGCCGCGTGGATGCTCGCCCACGGCACGACGACCTGGGAGGGGAAGTCGGGCTACGGCCTCGACCGCGAGACCGAGCTCGCGTCACTGCGTGCGGTCCGGGCGGCGGGCGGGACGCCGACCTGGCTCGGTGCGCACTCGGTGCCGCCCGAGCATCGCGACGCCGACGCGTACCTCGACTTCGTCCTCGCCGACGTGCTCCCGGAGGCAGCCGCGCTCGCGGACGCGGCCGACGTGTTCCTCGAGCGTGGCGCGTTCGACGCCGCCCAGGCTCGGCGCTACCTCGAGGCGTGCCGCGCCGCCGGTCTCACGCTGCGCCTGCACGGCGACCAGTTCACGGAGAGCGGAGCGATCCCGCTCGCCCTCGAGCTCGGCGCGCGCAGCGTCGACCACCTCGAGGCGACCGGCGACGCAGGCGTTCGTGCGCTCGCAGCGAGCGACATCTCGTCTGTCCTCCTGCCGGCGAGCGCGCTGTTCCTCGACCGGCCGATGCCGCCGGCCCGCGCGCTCGCCGACGCGGGTGCGATCGTCGCGCTCGCAACCGACTTCAATCCCGGCAGCTCGTTCACGACCAGCCTGCCGCTCGTCGCCTCGCTCGCATGCACGCAGCTCCACCTGGCGCCGGAGGAGGCTCTCGTCGCCGTGACCCTGAACGCGGCACACGTCGCCGGTGCGGCCGGCGCCGGTCGCATCGCGCCGGGCTCGCGCGCCGACGTCACGCTGCTCGACGCGCCGGACTGGCGCTACCTCGCGTACCACCTCGGCGGCGACATCGTCGCGGCCGTCGTCCGGCGCGGATCGGTCGCGTTCCGGCGGTAACCTGGCCGGCGATGCCGAGCCGGAAGCAACGGCGCCGTCGCGAGAAGGACTTCCGCCACGACGTGCGCGTCTACGAGGTGGACGAGGAGGGGAACGAGGTCCCGATCGCCGAGCTCCGCTCGCGCGAGGAGAAGCAGGAGAAGCCGGCCAGGGCGAAGGGGGCGCAGCAGCAGAAGAAGGCGCGGCCCGCGCGCGGCGTGCGCGAGGTGTCGCCCCCGTCGTGGGAGCGCGCGCTCAAGCGGGGCGGGATGATGGGCGGGCTGATGGTCGTCGTCTTCGTCTTCCTGCTCAAGAACGGGCCGCTCGTCGAGCGGATCGCGATCGGCGTCTTCTACGCGCTCGCGTTCGTGCCCCTCACCTACTGGGTCGACCGCACCGCGTACCGCAGCTACCAGAAGCGGCTCGCACGCTCCTCGGGCGGCAAGAAGCGCTAGCGCGTGGCGCTCGTCGTCGACAGCCTCGTGCTGGGGCCGTACCAGTCGAACTGCTACGTGGTGCGCAGCGAGCGGGGAGCGGGGGAGGCGGCCGTCGTCGACCCGGGCGACGACCCGACGCCGCTCCGGCTCGAGCTCGCGCGGATGGGCGCGCGCACCGGCGGCATCCTCGTCACACACACCGACGTCGACCACATCGGCGGAGTCGCGCCGCTCGCCGACGGGACGGGTGCCGAGGTGTGGGCGCCGGCGGGCGAGGTCGAGGCGCTGCGCGACGGGCTGACCCGCGGCGGCATGCGCGTCGGCGGCCACGACCCGGCACACGTCGTGTCGGGCGGCGACGAGATCACCGTAGCGGGGATCGTGTTCGAGGTTCTCGACGTGCCGGGTCACAGTGCGGGGCACGTCGCGTTCCACGCCGAGGGTGAGCTCTTCTCGGGCGATCTCCTGTTCGCGGGCTCGGTCGGCCGTGTCGACCTCGAGGGCGGCGACTGGGACACGCTCCTCGCTTCGGTGCGGTCCCTCGCCGACCGCTTGCCGCCGGAGACGGTGATCCGCCCCGGTCACGGCCCGGCGACGACGCTCGGTCGGGAGCTGGAGACGAACCCGTTCCTGCGCGAGCTGCGGGCGTGACGGCAGAACGGTTCCAGGCGCCGCGGGGGACGCACGACGTCCTGCCGGGCGACGCGGCGTGGTGGGGCGTGCTCGGCGCGATCGAGGAGACGCTCGCCCGGCGTGCCTGGCGCCGCGTCCAGACGCCCGGCTTCGAGGACACCGGCCTGTTCGCGCGTACGTCGGGCGAGGCATCCGACGTCGTGCACAAGGAGATGTACACCTTCGACGACCGCAGCGGCCGCTCGCTGACGCTTCGCCCCGAGGGGACGGCGCCGATCGCGCGTGCATACGTCGAGCACGGCATGCACCGGCAGCCGCAGCCCGTGAAGGCCTACACGGTGGCCCCCATGTACCGCTACGGGCGCCCCGGCCGCGGCCGCTACCGCGAGCACTGGCAGGTCTCGGTGGAGGCGATCGGCTCGTCGGATCCCGCGATCGACGCAGAGGTGATCGAGGTGTACGCGGCGATCCTCGGCGCGCTCGGCGTGACGCAGTGGGAGCTCCGTCTGAATTCGATCGGCGACGCGAGCTGTCGGCCGGCGTACGTCGAGCGCCTGAACGCGTGGCTCCACGAGCACCACGACCTGCTCGGCGAGGAGGCGCGGCACAAGCTGGAGACGAGCCCGCTTCAGGTGTTCGACGTCAAGGACCCCGCGCTACGGGCCGCGCTCGGCGAGGCGCCGAAGATCGGCGATTCCCTCTGCGCCGACTGCGCGGCGCACTTCGCCGACGTGCGGCAACGGCTCGACGCGCTCGCCGTGCCGTACGTGCTCGACCCGACGCTCGTGCGCGGTCTCGACTACTACTCGCGCACGACCTTCGAGTTCGTCGGGCCGGACGAGAACGCGAACTCGACCATCTGCGGCGGCGGCCGCTACGACGGGCTCGTCGAGCAGATCGGCGGCCCGCCGACGCCGGGCATCGGCTTCGGCGCAGGGCTCGAGCGCCTCCTGCTCGCGGTCGAGAACGAGGGCGGCTCCTTCGCAGAGCCGCGGCTCGACGCGTTCGTCGTCGTGGACGGCGGCGACCGCGTCGCCGCCCAGGTGCTGTTGCAGGAGCTGCGCGCGGCCGGCCTCGCCGCGGACATGGACTGGGCGGGACGATCCGTGAAGGGGCAGTTCTCGCAAGCCGCACGGACGGGCGCCGGGACGCTCGTCGTCGTCGGGCGCGAAGCGGCCACGATCCGACGTGCCGGCGTGCCCGACGAGGCCGTCGCTCTCGGCGAGGTCGCCGCTACGCTCAGCGCGTGAGCTGGCGCGACCTCCACTGCGGCGACGTTCGCCGCGACGACGTCGGCAGGCGGGTCACCCTTGCCGGTTGGGCCGACACGCGCCGCGACCATGGCGGGCTCGTCTTCGTCGACCTCCGAGACCACACCGGCAAGGTGCAGCTCGTCGTCAACCCGGAGCGCGCGCCGGACGCGTCGGCGGTCGCGCACGAGGTGCGCAACGAGTTCGTCCTCCAGGCCGAGGGCGAGGTCGTTCCGCGCGCGCCGGAGGCGGTGAACCCGGGCCTCGCCACCGGCGAGGTCGAGATCCAGGTCGACACGCTGCGCATCCTCTCGCGCTCGACGCCGCTGCCGTTCCAGGTCGGCGACGACAGCGTCGAGGAGACGACGCGGCTCCGTTACCGCTGGCTCGACATGCGCGGCGAGCGCATGCAGCGCAACCTGCGCCTCGCGCACACCGCGGTGGCGGGCATCCGCAGGACGATGGACGACCGGGGCTTCGTCGACGTCTGGACGCCGAGCATGACGCGGGGGACGCCGGAGGGCGCGCGCGACTTCCTCGTGCCGGTCCGCCTGCAACCCGGACGCTTCTTCGCGCTGGCACAGTCGCCGCAGCTCTTCAAGCAGCTGTGCATGGTCGGCGGCTTCGACCGCTACTACCAGATCGCCACCTGCTGGCGCGACGAGGACCTCCGCGCAGACCGGCAGTTCGAGTTCCGGCAGCTCGATTTCGAGATGGCGTTCGTCGACCGCGACGAGGTGCTGGACGTGATGGAGGCGGCTGTCGTGGGAGCCTTCGAGGCCGTCGGGCGCACGCCGCCTGCGCGGCCGTTCCCTCGCCTCGGCTACGACGAGGCGATGGCGCGGTACGGCAGCGACAAGCCCGACCTGCGCTTCGGGATGGAGATCGAGGACGCGACGGAGTCGACCCGCGGCTCGAACTTCGGTGTCTTCGCGAACGCACCGTGCGTGCGCTACCTCGTCGTGCCGAAGGAGCTCACGCGCGCCGAGCACGGTCGCCTCGAGGCGCTCGCCAAGGAATGGGGGGCGAAGGGGCTTGCGCTGCTCTCACAGGTGGCGAAGTTCCTGTCGGAGCAGGAGCTCGCGGCGCTCGCGGTCCCCGACGGCTCGAGCGCGGTCTTCGTCGCCGACGAAGAGCCGGTCGTGTCGCGCGTCCTCGGGCTGCTGCGACTGCACGTCGCGCGCGAGCTCGATCTCGTCCCGGACACGGACGTGTTCCACTGGGTCGTCGACTTCCCGCTCTTCAAGCAGGAGGAGGAGACCGGCGACTGGACGTTCATGCATCACCCGTTCACCGCCCCAGTGCCGGGCGGCGAGGAGTGGGACGAGGCGAGCCCGGAGGCCGTGCAGGGCCAGCACTACGACCTCGTCTGGAACGGCTGGGAGCTCGGCTCGGGCTCGATTCGCATCCACGACGTCGAGGTGCAGGAGCGGGTGTTCCGCACCATGGGCATGACCGAGGACGAGGCGCGGTCGAAGTTCGGGTTCCTGCTCGACGCGCTCGAGATGGGCGCGCCGCCGCACGGCGGGTTCGCGATGGGCATCGAGCGCTTCGTCGCGCTCCTCGCGGGCGAGCCCGACATCCGCCAGATCGTCGCGTTCCCGAAGGTCTCCAGCGGGTCGGATCCGCTCACGGGCGCACCGACGCCGATGCCGGCCGAGGTGCTCGCCGAGAGCGGGATCGCAGCGATCGCGCAGGAAGACCCGGCCACGGCCTGAAGACGGCGCACGGATGGCCGACCGTCGAGGATCGAGATTCGTCGCAGAGGCCCTCTTCCTCGTCGCGCTCGCTGTCGCGCTCGCGCTCGCACGGCTCGACGCGTTCGAGATCGCCGGAGCGATGCTGGCCGGCTGGATCGTCGTCGCCGCGATCGAGTGGGCGGCGTGGCGTGCCGAACCGCACTTCGGCAGCGGCCTGCCGCCGCGCTACTACGTCCCCGCGGTCAAGCTGCCGCCGCCGCAGCCGCTCGAGCAGGTCGACCAGGGCTATCCGGACGCGAGCCGCGAGGAGGCGCCGACGTGGATCGCCTCCGCGGCGCTCCGCGCGGAGGTGCTCGGAGAGTGGCCGGTGGCGGCGCCCGCCGAGCTGGAGACCGAGCCGGTCGAGGAGGAGGAATCCGAAGCACGGCGGGGTGACGTGACGGAGCCCGAGCCCGCCGTCGACCCGTGGACGGTCGCGTCCCTGCCGGCCGCTCCGCTCGACGAGGAGCCTGTAGAGGGTGAGCCGGGCCGCCTGGCGCGGCACACGCTCGACCCGCTCGCGGATGCGGAGCCGAAGCGGCGGTTCGGCCGCCGCACGACCACCGTCGTCGTCGTCGAGACGGTCGAGGTCGCGGCGCGACCGCGCGGCCGGCGACCGCTTCCGGGCGTCACGAGCCGCACGTGAGGCCGACGCTTGCGGTTCGCGAGCTCGCCCTCGCAGGGCTCGCGCTGCTCGCGGCCGCGGTCGCGCTCGCGGTGACGGCACAGACGCGTCACCACAAGAAGACGGGACCGCAGCCGGTCGGGTCGTACGTCGCGCTCGCCGGGTCGAGCGGAGCCGCGGCGTTCGGACGGAAAACCGCGTGCGGAGGAGTGATCACCCAGGACACCGAGGGCGTCGCGCATCCCACGCTTCCGTGCGGCGCGCGCATCTTCATCACCTTCCGTGGCCAGACCGTGCTCGTGCCGGTGGTCGACCGCGGGCCGTACACCGCCGGCAGGCAGTTCGACCTCACCGATGCGCTCGCCCGCCGGCTCGGGCTCTCCGGCGTGCAGGAGATCCACTGGTCGTACGCACGAGCAGGGTGACCTCCGCTACGGTCCCCCGCGGTGCTCGAGGTCGTTCGCGCGCCGCGTATCCATGTAGAACCAACACCATGTGAAAGGGAGCCCGCGTCGGGCCGAGGGTTTCGGCCACCGGCCCGCACGGCACCCACCTGGCTTGCCAGGTTCACTTGGGACGCGGCATCGTCGGCGGCCTCGGGGCACCTCTACCCTGACGGCATGGAGCTCTTCGGCGACAGCGCACGCGGCGCGGACTGGGCCGCCGTCCGGCTGCGCGTCGAGCTCGGCCGGATCGTCGATGCCGACGCGGACGGCCTCGACGCCGACCTGCGCGGGCTGACGCTGCTCGAGGCGGCCGCGGTCGGCGGCGAGACCCTCGTGGCCGACGCGCTCGCGAACGCCCTCGGTCCCGTGGTCAGGGCGGCTCCCGAGACGGCGCGCGTCGCCGTCGCGATGAGCGGCGGCGTCGACAGTGCGGTCGCTCTGATGCGCTCGGGCGCAGCCGCCGTCGGCGTCACGCTGCGGCTCTGGCTCGACCCCGAGGGCCCCGATGCGGAGCGGGCCTGCTGCTCGCCCTCGGCGGTCGTGGCGGCCCGGCAGCTGTGCCACTCGCTCGGTCTTCCGCACGTCACGCTCGACCTGCGGGAGCAGTTCAGGCGTGCGGTGGTCGGGCCGTTCGTGCGCGGCTACGCCCGCGGCGAGACGCCGAACCCGTGCATCCGCTGCAACGGCGGCTTCCGCTTCGCGGAGCTGCTCGCGTTCGCGCGGCGCGTCGGGGCGGCGAGTCTCGCGACGGGCCACTATGCGCGGGTCGTCGAGCGCGAGGGCCGGCTCCTGCTGGCGCGCGCCGTCGATCCGGCGAAGGACCAGAGCTACATGCTCGCGCGGCTCGACCCGCGGCGGCTCGATCGGGTCTCGTTCCCGCTCGGCGGCCAGACGAAGGAGGAGACGCGTGCCGAGGCGGCCGCGGCCGGACTCGCGGTTGCGCGACGGGCCGAGAGCCAGGAGGCGTGCTTCCTCGCGGGCGGCGACTACCGGCGGTTCCTCGAGCGGCACGGGCTGGCCGCGGAACGTGGGGCCCTCGTGGACGAGTCGGGACGCGAGGTGGGTGCGCATGACGGCTACTGGCGCTACACGCCCGGCCAGCGCCGCGGCCTCGGCGTCAGCGCGTCCGAGCCGCTCTACGCGCTCGAGACGAGACCGGGTGCGAACGCCGTCGTCGTCGGGCCTCGCGCCTCGCTGACGCGGCGGCGGGTGAGCGCGCGCGGTCGCCTCTACGTGCCCGCGCGCCGCGTCGGCGCGAAGCTCCGGTACCGGTCGCCGGAGACGGCGGCGACGGTCGAGGAGACCGCGTCGGGGTTCCGGCTCCGCCTCGACGAGCCCGCGTACGGCGTCGCGCGCGGCCAGGCGGCCGTTCTCTACGACGGCGACGTGGTCGTCGGTTGCGGATTGATCACGTCGTCGGCGCGCGACTAGGCTTCTTCTTCGTGGTCGCCTTCTCGTTCGGAGATCTCGCCGATCTCGCGCTTGCCGTGTTCCTGATCGCCGTCGGTCTGGGCGTCGGCTGGGCGTTCCTTCGGTTGGCCGTAACTTTCGACCGACTTTCTTCGTTGATCCGGGGAACGGAACGTTCCGTTCTGCCAGTTATCGAGAAGGTCGGGGGATCGGTGGACCGGGTGAACGCGCAGCTCGACAAGCTTGACACTGCGACGGACAGCGCCGTCGACGCCGTCGGCGCGGCCGACGAGGCCGTCCGCGCGGTCAGCTTCGCGGTGAAGCGGCCCGTGCAGAAGCTCGCCGGCTTCAGTGCCGGCGTCTCGCACGGCTGGGCCTCGCTTCGGGCCCGCCGCGGCTGGTCGGACTCGGTCGCCGAGGCGAAGTCCGCGGCTGCGCGTCGCGAGCAGGATCTGGACGAGGAGCTGAAGGCCCGCCATGCGCCGTAGGCTCGACGGAGGCGCACCGGGAGCGGAAGCGCCGGCGTGGACGGCGCCGGAGCGGGGCCGTGGCTGACGAGATCACGCTGACGATCCCGCGCGAACGCGACTTCCACCGCGTCGCGCATCTCGTGCTGGGCGGCCTCGCCGTCCGCCTCGACCTGACGATCGAGAATCTCGAGGACCTCCAGCTCGCGCTCGACACCGTGCTCGACCGCACCGACCCGGCGGTCGGCGAGGTCACCGTCCGCATGTCCCTGCACGACGGCGAGCTGCAGACGGTGGTCGGGCCGTTGACCCGCCGGCTGCTCGACGAGATCGAGAGCGAGGCGGACGACGGGCTCGGCATCCGACGCGTGCTCGAGTCGACGGTCGAGGACGTCCATGTCGACGGCGACTGGGTGCGGCTGACGAAGAAGGTGGTGCGCCGTGGCTGAGAACGACAAGGCTCTCCTGCGCCGCTACCACGAGCACGGCGACCTCCAGGCTCGCGAGCAGCTGATCGAGCAGTACATGTCGCTCGTCCGCTCGCTCGCTCGCCGGTACAGCTACCGCGGCGAGCAGCTCGACGACCTCGTCCAGATCGGCTCGATCGGGCTGATCAAGGCGATCGACCGCTTCGACATCGACCGCGGCGTGGAGCTGACGACGTACGCGACGCCGAACATCATCGGCGAGATCAAGCGGCACTTCCGCGACCGCGGCTGGGCCGTCCGCGTGCCGCGCGGGCTGCAGGAGCTGAACGTGCAGCTCTCAAAGCTGATCGAGCAGCTGACGGTGCAGCTCGGCCGCTCGCCGACCGTGCCCGAGCTCGCGAAGGCCGCAGGGGTCGAGGAGGAGGAGGTGCTGGAGGCGCTCGAGTCCGGCCGTGCGTATTCCTCGCTGTCGCTCTCGTCCGGCGGCGGCACGGAGGACGGCGAGGAGCTCGATCCGCTCGAGTCACTCGGTGAGGTGGAGCACCAGTACGAGGTCTCGGAGGATCGCGCCGTGCTCGCGCCGGGGTTCAAGGTGCTCGACGAGCGCGAGCGACAGATCCTGCACCTGCGCTTCTTCGAGGGGCTCACGCAGTCGCAGATCGCGCAGCAGGTGGGCATCTCCCAGATGCACGTGTCGCGGCTCATCCGCCGCGCCCTCGAGAAGATCCGAGACGAGATCGCGGCCGACGAGCTCGACCCGGACCGCGCTGCCTGACCTGAGCAGCCTCCTCCGCGTTCTCGGCTTCGGCCTCGCACTGCACTTCAAGATGCTGTCGCGCTCGCCGTTCGACATGTTCGTCGTCGTCGCGTCGCCGCTGATCTTCGCGACGCTCGCGCGGTACGCGTACGCGGGGCAGCCCGCCGAGGCGCTCCTCGTCGGCGCGATCGCCGCCGGCGTCATGGGCATCTGGTCGTCGACGACGGCGTCCGGCGCGGGCGCCCTGCAGACGCAGAGGTACTACGGCGTGCTCGAGCTGCTCGTCGCCTCGCCGACGCCGTTCTGGGCGGTGGTGCTGCCGATCAGCGTCGCCATCTCCGGGATCGGGATCTACTCGCTGCTCGTCGGCCTCGCGTACGTCCGTCTCGTCTACGGCGTCCCGATCGAGATCCACGACTGGCCGGCGTTCCTCGTGGGTGTCGCCGCGACGATCGGCTCGATCGGCTCGCTCGGGTTCGTACTCGCCTCTGCACTCGTCCGGTACCGGTCGGCCTTCATGGTCGGGAACGTGTTCGAGTGGCCCGTGTGGATGATCTGCGGCCTGCTCATCCCGGTCGCGGCTCTTCCCGGCTGGCTGCAGCCGGTCTCCTGGGTGCTCGCGCCGACGTGGGGGATGCGCGCGCTCCGCGACGCGACGCTCGGGCACGCGGGCGCCTGGGCCGCGATCGGCATCGGCGTCGCGCTGGCCGCGCTCTACCTGTGCGTCGGCATGCTGCTGCTTCGCGTTTTCGTGCGCCTCGCGCGGGCGCACGCGACGCTGTCTCTGACGTGACGAGCCTCCGCGTCCTCACGATCGGCGGGTTCATCAGCTACCGCGCGCTCTTCAACTGGCTGCGGCCGAGCACGTACGTCTTCACGACGCTCGTCCCGTCGATCACGAAGCTCGCCTTCTTCGTCTTCCTCGGCCGTGCCGCACACATCGCGGACGACTCGTGGTACGTCGCGGGGAACGCGCTCGTCGTAGCCGCGTCGCCGAGCATCTTCGGCATGGCACAGACGATCGCCGGCGAGCGGTACACGCAGACGCTCGGGTTGCTCGTCGTCTCGCCGGCGAATCGCGTCGCCGTGTTCCTCGGCCGCGCGCTGCCGGCGACGCTGAACGGGATCGTCGTCTCCGCCTGGGCGTTCGCGGTCGGCTCGCTGCTCTTCGGCGTCTCGGTCCCGGGCGGGGCGGTGGGTCCGCTCGCGCTGACGATCGCGCTCACCGCGACGTCGTGCGTGGGCCTCGGCCTCTTCAACGCGGCTCTCGGGCTGCGCTGGCGCGAGACGGGCGTGTTCGGGAACGTGCTCCTGTACGTGCTGCTGCTGTTCGCAGGCGTCAACATCCCGCTCGACCGGCTGCCCGGCTGGCTCTCGACGCTCGCGCAGGGGCTGCCGGTGACCCACGGCGCCCGCGCTGCGCGTGAACTCGTCGGCGGCGCAACGCTGGGCCACGTCCTCCCGCTTCTCGGCGCCGAGGCGCTCGTCGGCGCCGCCTACCTCGCGGTCGGCCTCACCGCGATCAGGCTCTTCGAGACCGAGGCCCGCCGCGGCGCGAGCCTCGAGGTGGCGTGAACGGACATGTCCCGGCGTCCGAGACGCGTCTGACGCTCCTCCCACGCGTCTCCGAGCCGCGTCAGACGGGCGTCGGAGGAAGCTCTGACGCCGCCGTCCCCCGCGGCCGAGAGGACACGCCCGAAGCGCCATGCCGCTGAGCAGGGGTTGTCGCACTTCCGTGACGGTTCCGTGACGGTCCGGACCTGAGCCGGTCGTCCCGGGCCGGGGCGCTGCGGGCACGCTCCGTACACTGTCGGGCCATGGCGATGACGACCGGCGAGCTGCGCGAGGCGTTCCAGCGCTTCTACGAGGAGCGCGGGCACCTGCGCGTGCCGGGGCACTCGCTGATCCCGCCGCCGGACGACGTGTCGACGCTCTTCATCAGTGCGGGGATGCAGCAGTTCAAGCCGTACTTCTTGCGCATCAAGGAGCCGCCGTCGCCGCGCGTCGTCAGCGTGCAGCCGTGCCTGCGGGCGGGCGGCAAGGACACCGATCTCGAGGACGTCGGCCGCAACGACCGCACCTGCTCCTTCTTCGAGATGATGGGCAACTTCTCGTTCGGCGACTACTACAAGGACGAGGCCGTCGACTTCGCCTGGGACTGGGTGACGGGCATCCTCGGCCTCGCGCCCGAGCGCCTCTGGGCGACCGTCCACGAAGGCGACCCGGCGCTCCAGCTCGGCGAGGACGAGGTGGCGATCGCCGCCTGGCTGCGGAAGGGGATCCCGCCCGAGCGGATCGTCCGGCTCGGCAAGGACAACTTCTGGCAGTCCGGCGAGACGGGCCCCTGCGGCCAGTGCTCGGAGATCTTCTACGACCGCGGCGAGCAGTACGCCTGCGGCGACCCGAACTGCGGCCCCGGCCACTGCGACCGGATCATGGAGATCTACAACCTCGTCTTCATGGCCTACGACCTGCAGCCCGGCAACGTGCTCGTCGAGCTGCCGACGCCGAACGTCGACACGGGCAACGGCATCGAGCGCACCGCCTGCGTGCTGCAGGATGTCAGCTCGGTCTTCGACACGGACGGCTTCCGGCTGATCATGGACTGGGTCGAGAAGGAGTCCGGGGTCCCCTACGAGCAGGACGACATCTCACGGCGCGCCCACCGGGTGCTCGCCGACCACGGCCGCGCCGCCAGCTTCCTGATCGCCGAGGGGATCGAGCCGTCGAACGAGGGCCGCGGCTACATCTGCCGGCGGCTGCTGCGCCGCGCGATCCACCAGGCGAACCGCATCGGGCTCGACGACTCGCACCGCCTCTCGCGCGTCGTCGTCGACCAGATGGGCGAGGCGTACCCGCTGCTCCGCGAGCACGCCGACCGGATCGAGGCGGTCTGGCGCGCGGAGGAGGAGCGCTTCTCCGAGACGCTCGCGCGCGGCCAGAAGGTGTTCGACGAGCTCGCGGGGCGGGAGGCGATCACCGCCGAGGAGGCCTTCCAGCTCGCCGCCACGTACGGCTTCCCGATCGAGCTGACCGAGGAGCTCGCCGAGGAGCGCGGCCAGCGCGTCGACGTCGACGGCTTCCGTGCGCTGATGGAGGAGCACCGCCTCGTCTCGCGGGCGGGCGGCGACAGGAGCGAGCTGCAGCGCGCGGCCGAGTTCGCGGCCGGTGCCGGCTTCGAGACCGAGTTCGTCGGCTATGCGAAGACCGACGTGCTGACGCAGATCGGTGCGCTCGAGGACATCGGCGACGGCACGTTCCTCTGCAAGCTGCGCGAGTCGCCGTTCTACGCCGAGGGTGGCGGCCAGGTGACGGACAGCGGCGAGCTCGTCCACGAGGAGAGCGGCAGCGTCGCGGTGCTGCGCGCCGCGTACAGGATCGGCGACGACCAGGCGCTCCTCTTCGAGGGGAGCGGCTTCGCGCCCGGCGACCGAGTGCGCGCGGTCGTCGCCTGGACGCAGCGGTTCCCGACGATGGCGAACCACACGGCGACGCATCTCCTGCACCAGGCGCTCCGCGACGTGCTCGGCGACCACGTGAAGCAGGCCGGCTCCGCGGTGCGCCCCGACAAGCTCCGTTTCGACTTCACCCATCCCACCGCCCTGACGCCGGAGGAGCGCGACCGCGTCGAGCGGATCGTCAACGAGAAGGTGTTCGAGGCGATCCCGGTGCGCACGTACGTGACGCCGATCGAGGAGGCGCGCAAACTCGGCGCGATGATGCTGTTCGGCGAGAAGTACGGCGACGAGGTCCGCGTCGTCGAGATCGACGAGTACTCGAAAGAGCTGTGCGGCGGAACCCACGTGCGCTCGACGGCCGAGATCGGGCCGTTCGTGCTCCTGAGCGAGCGCGCCGTCGGCTCGGGCGCGCGCAGGATCGAGGCGGTGACGGCGGGCGAGGCGTGGAGCGTCCTCGAGGGCAGGAGCCGCGAGCTCGACCTCGTCCGCGCGGAACTCGAGCAGGCGCGGCGGGAGGCGAAGGCGTCGAAGCGACCCGAGGCGGGCCCCGACATCGTCTGGCAGGACCGGCAGGGCCCGGTGTTCGTCGCCGAGGTGACGGGAGCGCGCGGCGGCGCCCTGCGCGACTTCTCCGACCAGGTACGGCAGCGCGAGAGCGCGTCGGCGGTCGTGCTCGCCTCGGCCGACGAGGGGAAGGTCGCGCTCGTCGTCAACCTCGACAACTCCGTGGCCGGGGTCGACGCCGTCAGGATCGTGCGTGAGCTGGGGCCGATCATCGGCGGCGGCGGCGGCGGCCGGCCGACGCTCGCGGAAGCCGGCGGCAAGAACGTCGATGCCGTGCGCGACGCACTCGAGGCGGGCCGCGACAAGCTCGCGGCCGCGCTGCGGTGAGCCGCGCCGCCCCATCCATCGTGCTGCTCGCCCGCGATCACACGGCGCGGTGCTGCGTCCTCGGTTGCCCCGATAGCCCCGCTATCGGGGCAACCTGCGTCCTTTCCCCGCTTGGTGCTCGCGACCGAGCAGCGCGGCAATGGGGCAACGCGACTCACACGTGAAGGTGCTCGCGCTGGACTACGGCTCCGCGCGCACGGGCGTGGCAGTCTCCGACCCGACCGGCACCGTCGCGCGTCCGGTGACGACGGTCGAGCGCGCGGCGAGCGACGCCGGGTTTGCGAAGCTCCTCGCCGTGATCGACTCCGAGGCCCCGGAGCGCGTGGTCGTCGGGATGCCGCTCACGCTGCGCGGGACCCACGGCGAGCAGGCGGCCGAGACGGCCGCGTTCGTCGAGCGCCTGCGCGCCGCGGTCCCGACACCGGTCGAGACCTACGACGAGCGCTTCACGACGATCCTCGCGGGCGGAGACGACGCGCGGGCCGCGGCGCACCTCCTCTCCGGCTACCTGGAATGGCAGAGCCGCCGGACGTGACGCCGCCGCGCCGGCGGGCCTCGCCGGCGCAGATCCGACGCCGTCGCGCCGTCGCGCTCGCCGTCCTCGTGCTCGCCGTCGCGGCGGCGATCGCGGCGGTCGCCGTGGCCCTCCCGCGCGCGAGGCACGACGCGGCGCCGACGACGACGGCCGTGCTGCCGCCTCCGCCGAAGCCGTTCCGCGTCGTCTTCCCGGAGGGCTTCACGCGCACGCAGATGGCCGAGCGGGTGCAGGCCGTGGCGAAGATCGCCGAGCGAAAGAAGGGGAAGCCGGTGAAGATCGCCCGCTCGGCGTACCTCGCCGCGACGCGGACGCTCCTCGTCCCGTGCTTCGCCCCGCACAGGCGCACGAAGGTGGAGGGATTCCTTTTTCCCGCGACGTACGACTTCCTGGCGAAGACCACGTCCAGGCAGCTCGTGCAGCAGCAGGTGGTCGCGTTCTGCCGCAACTGGAAGAAGATCGACCTCACGTACGCGCGCTCGAAGAACCTCACCCCGTACGACGTGCTGACGATCGCGTCGCTGATCCAGGGCGAGGCGGTCGTCGCGAGCGACGGGCCGAAGATCGCCGCCGTCGTCTACAACCGGCTGCACCTGCGGATGGCGCTCGGGATCGACGCGGCCCTCAGGTATGCGCTCCACATCCCGGGCACCGAGTCGATCCACCAGTCGCAGCTCCAGAACCCGACGGCGTACAACCTGCGGCTCCACACCGGGCTGCCGCCGACGCCGATCGACAACCCGGGCCTCGAGGCGATGCAGGCCGCCGCGCACCCGGCAAAGGTCGACTACCTGTACTTCGTGGCGAAGCCCGACAAGCGCCACCACTTCTTCACGGCAAGCGCGAGCGAGTTCCAGCACTACCTCTGCGCCCACGGGTACGGGTGCTAGTCGGGCTGCTCGGACATCCCGTGGCGCACTCGCTGTCGCCGCGGATGCAGAACGCGGCGTTCGCGGCCCGGGGACTCGACTGGCGCTACGAGGCGTTCGACGTCGAGGACCCGGCCGCGGCCGTGGCCGCGCTGCGCACGCTCGGCTTCGCCGGCGCGAACGTGACGATCCCGCACAAACGGACGGTGGTCGCTGCGTGCGACGAGGCGGACGGCGACGCGGTCAACACGCTCGTCCTCCGCGACGGGCGCGTGCTGGGCTTCAACACCGACCGGGAGATCCTCGCCGGGATCACGGCGACCCGTGCGTGCCTGATCGGGTCCGGCGGCGCCGCGGCAGCGCTCCTGCCCGCTCTCCCCGAGGACACGCGGGTCTTCACCCGCAGCGGCGAGTGGCCGCCGGCTGCGACCGGCTGCGACCTGATCGTCAACGCGACGCCCGTGCGCGACGAGCTGCTCGTCCGTCCGGAGCCGCACCAGACGGTCGTCGACCTGGCCTACGGGCCGGAGGAGACGGCGCTCGTCAGCGCCGCGCGGGCCGCCGGCTGTGTCGTCGTCGACGGTCTCGAGGCGCTCGTCCGCCAGGGTGCCGCGAGCTTCCGGCTCTGGACGGGGCTCGAGCCTCCGGTCGACGTGATGCGGGCCGCTCTAGGGTTGGCGGGATGACGCTTCGCCTCGCCTCCGCGGGAGAGTCGCACGGACCGGCGCTCGTCGCGATCGTGACGGGGCTGCCCGCGGGCCTCGAGCTCGACCGGGCGGCGATCGACGCCGACCTGCGCCGCCGCCAGGAGGGTTACGGCCGCTCGCCGCGGCAGCAGATCGAGCAGGACGCCGTGGACGTGCTCGCCGGCCTCCGGCACGGTCGCACGCTCGGGACGCCGCTCGCGCTCGTCGTCTGGAACCGCGACCACCGGAACTGGACGTGGGGGATGTCGCCGTGGCCACCGGAGGGCGAGCCCTCGGGCAAGGGAACGAAGCCGGTGACGCTGCCACGTCCCGGCCACGCCGACCTCCCGGGGGCCCAGAAGTTCGGGCACGCGGACGTGCGCAACGCGCTCGAGCGCGCGTCGGCACGGCACACGGCGGTGCACGTCGCGGCGGGCGCGGTCGCGAAGGCCCTGCTCGCGGAGATCGGGGTCTCGGTGCGCGGTGCGGCCGTCGACGAGGAGGGGTTGCAGACGCGGATCGACGAGGCTCGCAAGGAGCGCGACACGGTCGGCGGCGTCGTCGAGGTGCGGGCGACGGGCGTGCCGCCGGGGCTCGGCTCGTACGCGACGAAGGAGGACCGGCTCGATGCACGGCTCGCCGCGGCGCTGATGGGAATACAGGCGGTGAAGGGCGTCGAGGTCGGTGACGGCTTCGCGCTCGCCGGCCTGCGCGGGTCGGAGGCGCACGACGAGATCGACATCTCCCGCCGTCGCACGTCCAACCGTGCGGGCGGCATCGAGGCCGGCGTCTCGAACGGCGAGGAGGTCGTCGTCCGCGCCGCGATGAAGCCGCTCCCGACCCTGATGAAGCCGTTGCGGAGCGTCGACCTCGCCACGGGCGAGGAGGCGAAGGCGCTCGTCGAGCGCTCCGACGTCGCGGCGGTCGAGGCGCTCGCCGTCGTCGCCGAGGCCGCGGTCGCCTGGGAGCTCGCGGCCGCGGCGAAGGAGAAGTTCGGTGGCGATGCGGTCGGCGACTTCGTCGCCGCGCACCGCGCCTACTGCGAGCGCAGCCAGTGGCCGCGCTGAACGCGCTCGACCGGCACCTCGCGCTCGTCGGGTTCATGGGAGCCGGGAAGAGCACGCTGTTCGCACCCGTCGCCGAACGGCTCGGACGGCCGGGCCGCGACCTCGACGTCGACGCGACGCGCCTCATCGAGAGGCACGGCCTCGACGGGTTTCGCCGCATCGAGACGTCGATGGTGAAGGAGGCGCTCGACCGGCGCGAGCCGGACGTCTATGCACTCGGCGGCGGCGCCGTCACCTCCCCGGACGTGCGCGACGCGCTCGGGGCGGCTGCGTTCACCGTGCTGCTCGACGTCGACGTCGACGCGGCCTGGGAGCGCGTGCACGGAAGCGACCGGCCGCTCGCGCAGGACGAGGCGGGCTTCCGCCGCCTCTACGACGAGCGGCAGCCGCTCTATCGCGAGGTGGCGGACGCGGTCGCGGACGACGAGGACGGCGTCGTGCTCGCGGCCGCCGGCATCCACCATGAGCTCGGCGCGCTCGAACGGCTGGGCGAGCTCGTTCCCGGCGACGGCCCCGTCACCCTCGTCGCCGACTCGACGGTGATGGGCATCCACGGGCCGCGCGCGCAGGAGGCGCTCGGCGAGCGGCTCGTCACGACGCACGAGCTGCCCCCGGGCGAGCAGGCGAAGCAGATCGGGGTCGTCGAGCGGCTGTGGTCGGAGCTTGCGCTCGACCGCGGCGGCACGATCGTCGCGCTCGGCGGCGGTGCGCTCACGGACACCGCCGGCTTCGCGGCCGCGACCTACCTCCGGGGTGTGCCGTGGGTCGCCGTGCCGACCACGCTCGTCGGCCAGGTGGACGCGGCGATCGGCGGCAAGACGGCGGTCGACATCCCGCAGGGCAAGAACCTCGCGGGCGCCTTCCACTGGCCGGCACGCGTGGTGATCGACGAGGCCCTCCTCGCGACGCTGCCGGAGCGCGAGCGTCGGCAGGGACGCGCAGAGCTCGTCAAGACAGAGCTCCTCGCGGGCGGCGAGCTCGACGTCCGCGGGGCGGCCGCCTACAAGGCGGCGCTCTGCATACGGGACCCCCACGACCGCGGTGTCCGGCAGTGGCTCAACCTCGGCCACACGTTCGCGCATGCGCTCGAGGCGGGAGCCGGCTTCGAGCTCGCGCACGGCGAAGCCGTCGCACTCGGCCTGCTCGCCGCGCTCCGGCTGTCCGGCCGCGACACCACGCACGTCGAGGAGGAGCTCGACCCGCGGCCGGTCGCCGTCGACCGCGACCGCGCCTGGGAGGCGCTCCTGCGCGACAAGAAGCGCAGCGGCGGCGACATCAACCTCGTGCTGCTCGGCGACGACGGCCCGCGCGTCGAGGCCCGCCCCGCGGACGAGGTGCGCGCCGCCCTGGATAGGCTCGTCGCCTGATGCAGGTGCTGATCCTGAACGGCGCGAATCTCGACGTGCTCGCGCGGCGCGACCCGAAGCTGTACGGCGGCGCCTCGCTGAACGAGCTCGAGAGCCGCATCTACGCCTGGGCGCACGCGCTCGACATCACCGCCCGCTGCCGGCAGACGAACAGCGAGGGCGAGTTCATCGAGTGGATCCACGACGCGTACGACAACGTCGACGCGGTGGTCGTGAACCCAGGCGCGTGGAGCCACTACAGCTGGGCGATCCGCGACGCGCTCGAGCTGCTCGAGGTGCCGCTCGTGGAGGTGCACCTCTCGAACATCGAGCAGCGCGAGGAATGGCGGCGCTTCAGCGTCGTCGCGGACATCGCCTCGCACCGCGTGATCGGCAGAGGCCCCGACGGGTATCGCGAGGCACTCGAGTACCTCGCGGGAAAGGTGGAGGAATGACCCGGCTCGACGCGCTCGGAGCGCAGCTCGAGACACCGCTCCTCGTCACGAACCTGACGAACGTCTTCTATCTGACCGCCTTCGAGAGCTCGAACGCGGCCCTGCTCGTGCAGCCCGGCGGCGAGACGACGCTGTACACGGACTTCCGTTACGCCGAGGAGGCGCGTGCGATCCCCGGCGTGGAGTGCGTGATCACGAAGCGCGCGCTGATGCGCGACGTCGGCGAGCGGCTCACGGGGCGGGTCCAGTTCGAGGCAGACGTCCTCCCGTACCTCGAGTGGGAGCGCCTGAACACCGGCCGGGCGGAGCTCGTGCCGACGCACGGCCTCGTCGACTCGGTGCGCGCGATCAAGGACGACGGGGAGGTGGCGAAGCTCCGGCGTGCCGCGCGGATCGGCGACCGCGCCCTGGAGGCGCTGACGGCGGAGACGTGGGTGGGAAAGACCGAGCGGCAGGTCGCCTGGCGCCTCCTCGAGCTCTGCCATGCGCACGGCGCCGACGACCGGGCGTTCGAGTCGATCGTCGCATCCGGCCCGAACGGCGCGCACCCGCACGGCCGGCCGACGGAGAGCGTGATCGAGAAGAACACGCTCGTGACGGTCGACTGGGGCGTTCGCGCCGACGGCTACTACAGCGACTGCACGCGCACCTTCTCGACCGGCGGCGTCCTCCCGGACCGGCTGCGCGAGGCGTACGACGTCACGCTCGCCGCGCAGAAGAAGGCGGTGGTGGAGATCAAGGCGGGCTTGACGGGCGTCCAGGCCGACCGGATCGCGCGCGACGTGATCGAGGCGGCCGGCTTCGGTGAGGCGTTCGGGCACGGGCTCGGCCACGGCGTCGGCCTGCAGGTGCACGAGGCGCCGCGTCTCTCGACGGAGTCGGATGACGTGCTCGTGCCCGGCCACTGCGTCACGATCGAGCCGGGCATCTACCTGCCGGGCCTCGGCGGCGTCCGCATCGAGGACCTCGCGATCGTGCGCGACGACGGCGTGGACGTGCTGACGAGCTTTCCGAAGGAGCTGATCGAGGTGTCGTGAGCGACGCCGAAGGCGCCGCTCACGACACAGAACCTGGTTGCCGCGCGAAGCGCGGAACCGGGTTGACGACTTTCGCTACCCTCACGCGCCGATGGCAGAGGTCGTCTCCACCAACCAGTTCCGGAACGGGATGCACATCGAGCTGGAGAACCAGACGTGGCGCATCGTCGAGTTCCAGCACGTGAAGCCGGGCAAGGGCGGCGCGTTCGTGCGCACGAAGCTGAAGTCGCTCGCTTCCGGCTCCGTGGTCGACAAGACGTTCCGCGCGGGCGAGAAGTTCCCACGGGTGCGCACGGAGCAGAAGAACATGCAGTACCTCTACGACTCGGGCGACGAAGTCGTGTTCATGGACGAGGAGACCTACGAGCAGCTGCCGGTGCCGCACGCGATGGTGGAGGACGAGCTGCCGTTCATGCAGCCGTCGTCGAGCGTGCAGGTGATGTTCGTCGGCGGGAGCCCGACAGGCGTCGACCTGCCCGCGTCCGTCGTGCTCGAGGTCACCGACACCGAGCCGGGCGTGAAGGGCGACACGGTCTCGAACGTGACGAAGCCGGCGACGCTCGAGACGGGTGCGGTCGTGCAGGTGCCGCTGTTCGTGAACGTCGGCGACCGGATCAAGGTCGACCCGCGCGAGAAGCGCTACATCCAGCGGGCGTGATCAGCTCAGGCAGTAGGGCGCATGGTTCCGTCGCTCACGTCGCCTGAAATCGGTTCAGGTGCTCCCAGGTTGTTAGAAAGTTTGTTAGAAAGTTCGTTAGAAAGCTCGCGCGCGAGAAGCCGTTGTTCGAACGCGGCCGCCTCGTTGGCGAACGTCACGCCGGCCAAGTGGAGGTACCTCTTGGTCGTTTGCATCGAGCGGTGACCTGCGGCGAGGCGTCGGCTT
>DASUAX010000002.1:0-29484 GCA_035763525.1 Gaiellaceae bacterium | reverse complement strand
CCAGTTCGTCTTCACCTGGGAGCAGGGGGCGCTGCGAGCGAAGCTCGCCGGCACGCCGCCCGGCCGCGCCGAGACGCGGTTCGACCGCGACGGCGACGGCTTCGTCGCGGCCGAAGGGCGCGAGCGGGGCGAGCGGCTCCGAGTCGAGGGAGAGACCCTCGTATGGGCGGGCTACCCCTTCACGCGCACACAGCAGCCGTTTGCGTTCCCCGAGTCCGACAGCTGAGATGTCGGACCTCCGGTGCCCCGGGCCGAATCATTTCGGGAACGCTCATATGGAGGCGGGGCTGTCAACCGCGCAGGGTGATTCGGCCCCTTTGGGTTGCTGGGCTCGGTTTCGGCGGGGAGAGCGCATCGGCTGTCGTCGACGTTGGTGTCGCGACGCATATGCGCCGGTTGGTTTGAGCCGGACCGGCTTCGGCGCCGGGTCAGTCCATACGGTCTCGCGCAGCCGAGCGCGCTCGGCGGTCACGACCAGCGCCGCGCGCGGGCTGGTGTCAGACACCTTTCGAAGCGCAGCGCGCCAGGCGTCAGAGCGGGACAGCCGTGCAGCGCATCCCAGGTGGCTGACCAGACCTCCGGCTCACGACGAGCTGAGGGCGTCCTTGCGCGTGGTTCGGCAGACTCCCGGCGATGAGTGCACCCGCCCACGGCGGCTACGTCGTGTTCCAGCAGGTCAGCGACGACCACTGGCGGCTGGTCGGCGAGGTGAACCGACGGCCGGGGCTACCCGCCCGCCGCTCGCGCGGGCAAGCCGTTCGCGACGTGATCGGACGCGAGCCCGAGGAGGGCGAGGTGTTCTCGGTCCTGCCGCGGAGCGAGTGGCGCAACGGCCTGGATCATCCGTAGCCCCGGCCGTGGCGGCGAGCGACATGAACACGCCCACCCGCTTGGTCGTCGGTGCGCGTCCCTTGTGTAGCGTCCGGCTCCGCCCGAACACACGCCCCACGGACGAGGAGGGACGCATGCTCTTCCACATCAAGCAGACGCACACGCCGGAGAACTGCCCGTACGGGAAGGGCGGCTCGCGCTCCCTCTTCGACCGCGAGTCGAAGGACGTGAAGATCGTCGGGTACTGGCTCGCCTTTCCGGCGCACACGAACTACCTGATCGTGGAGACGGACGACATCGGCCATCTCCACAACTTCCTGCTGCCGGGAGCCGGGCGCACGGTCAGTGAGATCACCCCGGTCAGCGACAAGCCGATGCCGAAGCCGGACTGACCCCGGAACCGGCAGCGAGCTCACGCCGTCCGCCACGGCCGCTACCGTGGACGGGCGAGCAACGAGAGAGCCATAAGGATTTGCAATCCGACCAACAGGCTCTAGGTTCCGCGGAACCGCGGCGCCGGCTCGCCTAATCGGTCCACCAGTCGCGCCTGCCTTCGACGTCTTCCCGCTGAGCCTCGCTGGGCGCGGCGACGACGAGCATCTCGAGGCCCTCCGGCCCGGCCTCGTACCCGCGCCACATGCCGGGCGGGACGCGCACCGCGTCCCATTCCCTGAGCTCGACGACCTCGTCGTCGACCTTCATCCGTCCGCTCCCGCGCACGACCACGTAGACCTCCTCTTGCCGCTTGTGCGTGTGGCCGTACGGAAAGCGATAGCCGGGAGGCACGCGCTGGTAGCTCAAGCCGGATCGTTCGAGCTGGAGCGCCTCGGTCGCTGCGCGGAACTCGAGGTCGGGCGCACCGCCGAACCTCGGGCCGATGTCGTCCAGATCCTCCTTGATGTTCCTGAGCGTGAACGGCACGGCCCAATCCTAGGGCGACGGTTCCGCGGGCGGGCCGGCGAGAACGAGCACGGCGAGTCGCCGGTCGAGTTCGCGCAGATCGGGATCAACCTCACCGTGCTCGAGCCGCGTCCAGGGCTAGTCGTCGCTTCGCAGTTGCCCCCGCAGCGCTCCGGCCGGGTACTTCGCGTTGTGCACGTTCACGTAGTACGCCGAGGGCGTCCGCCGGATCGCGGCGGCGAGCGCGGCGGTCGTGGGCGTGCAGCCCTTCGACCTGTAGACCTTCCCGAACGGAACGACCACCGGGCCCTCGACGCCCGGCTTCCCCTTGTGGATGTGCGCGGCCACGATCGTCTGCACCTTCGAGACCTTGATCTCCCAGCAGACGCGCCTGCCGGTGATCTTCACTTCCGCCGTGCCGCGGCCGTCGGGATCGCCCTTCGGCGTCTCGGCCTTGCCGACGAGCGTCGCGTGCAGCGAGCCGCCCTTCTGGGAAGCGGCGGTCGCGCCGGCCGCGAGGGCGAGTGCCGCCAGGAACGTCAGACCCACGTACCTCATCTCTGCTCCGTTTCTCGAGGGGACGCCGGTGCATACCCGCCGCCCGGCCCCGCCGGATTGCGGCTACGCCAGCAGGTACCAGACGACCGCGCCGCCGTAGACGGCGACGAGCAGGAACCCCTCCCAGCGCCTCGACCGGCCGTCCGCGACGACGAGCGCGGCGAAGAGCGCGGCCGCGGCCATCGTCACGACCTCGATCACGCGAAACGAGAGCGGCAGCCCCCGGCCGACGATCCACGACAGAAGGCACACCGCCGGCGTGACGAACACGGCGACCTGCATCGACGACGTGATCGCGATCTCCGTGGCGAGCCGCGTGTTCCCCCGGCGCGCGATCACGACCGCGCCGCCGTGCTCCGCCGCGTTGCCGACGATCGCGACGATCACCACTGCGATGAAGAACTCGTCCAGCCCTACCGACTTACCGAAGTGGTCGAGCGAGTGGACGAGGATCTCGGAGACGACGGCGGTTCCCGCGGTCGCGGCGCCGAGCGCGAATAGCGACTGCTTCAGCGACCAGGCCGAATCGGCGGGCGCCTCGCGGTGCGCTGCTCGATGGATACGCAGGTTCTGCCACGTGATCACGAGGTACGCGAGCAGCAGAACCCCGGCAATCGGGAGGGAGACGAGATACAGGGAGTGACGCTCGTGCGAGCCGCCTCCCCAGGCGAACCCCGACGGGATCGCGATCAGCGCGACCGCGCCGAACACCGCGAACAGCTGCCAGCGCAGCGAGCGCGCGTCGACGTCGCCGTCGCCGCCGGCGATCATCGCGGCGCCGAGCACGAGCAGGATGTTCGAGACGACCGAGCCGGTGAGCGAGCCGCGGACGACTCCGGGCAGCGCGTCGGCGACGGCGAACAGCGCGATGATCAGCTCCGGTGCGTTCCCGAAGCTCGCGTTCAGGAGGCCGCCGATGCCCGGGCCCGTGTGCTCCGCCGCGTGCTCGGTCGATTCCCCGATCACCCACGCGAGCGGTACGAGCGCCACCGCGGAGAGCACGAACAGCGCCGTCTCGTCGAGGTTGAAGACGTAGCGGCCGACGATCGCGAGGGGCGTGAGGACCAGGCCTCCCCACAGGATCCTGCGCGCCACCGCGCTACCTTAGCCGCGCGATGATCGAGGCCGTCCTCTTCGACTGGGCCGACACGCTCGTCTCGGACGGGGACCCCGACGGCGACGGCCCGACGGTGCTCGCGTCGGCGCAGGCGCTGCTCGAGGCGCTGCGCGCGCGAGGGATCAAGACCGGCGTCGTCGCGCGAACGTCGCCGGCCGCGGGCGCGTTCGGCCTTGCCGCGCACCTCGACGTCATCGTCGCGTCCGAGGACACGGCGCCGGGCCCGATCCTGCACGCGTGCCGGGAACTTGCGGTCGAGCCGTTCGCCACGATGTTCGTCGGCGACGACCTCGCCGATGTGCAGGAAGCTGCGAACGTGGGCATGACGACGGTCCAGGCACTGTGGTTCAGCGCAGACGACACACCCGGTATCGAGCCCGACTTCATGGCGTTCACGCCGATGGACGTGCTGAATGCGGTGCGGCGCCTAGCTCGCTAGCCCGCGAAAGTCAAGTCTTGCGGCCGTCCGCGACCGTTCGGACAATTCTCGTATGACGCCCGAGCAGATCGCCGCCGCGCCGGCGCTCCCGCTTCGCCCCCAGGACGAGATGGAGTGCCGCCGCTGCGCCGTCCACTGCGACAAGGTCGTCCATCCCGGCGCGTGCCTTTCGCGCGGCTGCCCGTTCGTCTACTCGTACGAGGCGTGGGGCCACACGTACGTCGGCTGCATGCAGAAGGTGTACGACGTGGAGATCGACCTCGACATGCTGCGTGCGGCGGAGGAGCGCAAGCCGGGCTTCGGCGCAATCCGCGCGGTGCGTCGGCCGCTGCCGATGTGCAAGGCGGAGGTAGAGCGGACGTACGAGTCGCGGCTCGACGAGCTCGGCTGCGTCAACCCGGAGTTCGACGAGCTGCCCGACGGCGTGCCGACGTTCCGGGTCTTCGCGCGCGTCACCGGCTGAGCAGCGCCTCCTCGCGGCGCCGACGGACGAGCCGCACAGCGAGCCACACGAGCACGAGCAGGACGATCGCCGGGCCGCCGATCGCGAACGCGTAGGCGGCGCCGATCCCGATGTAACGGAAAGCGACGCCGATCCCGTGCAGCGGTCCGTGCCCCCTGTGGACCGGGGCGGCCGCCCGCGGCGTCTCCAGGTGCAGGTCGATCGTCGCGTAGTGGGCGGCCCGGCGCGTCGCCGCCTCGCTCCGCTGCAGCGCCTGGATGCGCCTCGTGAGCGCGGCGATCTGCTCTTTCGGCGCGTTCGCCGCGCGCAGCTCGGCAAGCCGCTTCTGCAGGCGCGCGATCGTGCGGTCGGTCGCGTTCAGGCTCGCGGTCCGGTCCTGCACGTCGACGTTCTCGGCGACGATCGTCCCGAGCTGCGCCAGGCGGCTCATCGCCTGCTGTACGTGGTTCCGCGGCACCTTCAGCGTCAGGTCGGCCGTCGCCTCCTTGCCCGCCGTCTGCGCGTGCACCGACACGGGGTAGCCGCCGAGCGACGTCACGATCCGTACCGCGCGCTTGACGCCGTCGGAGACCCTGCGCGTGCGCAGCGACAGTGTCGTGCCGACGATCTGCACGCGCTGCTTCGCCGAGGGCACCGCGAGCTCCTTGGTCGCCGCTCCGGCCGGCGTGGTGCGCACGGTGGCGGGCGCGTTTGCGACACGGCCGAGCGGTGTTGCCGTCTGCTCGTGGTGTGACGGCCGGGTGAACACGATCGAGGCGGCGACGGCCGCGGCCACCGGGACGGCGACGACGAATGCCCGCCGCCAGGTGAGGCGGCGCCGCGGGTCGGGGGCGGCGGCCGCGATCAGGCGGACGCGCTCGCGGACTTCGGGTGGGGCCTCGACACGTGCGGCGCGCAGCTCCGCGACGAGATCACGCTGCGACATGGAGAGCCTCCTCGAGTTTCCTCAGCGCCCGGTTCAGGCGCGTGGTGCAGTTGGTCGGCGAGATGCCGAGCACGCGGGCGGCGGTGCCCGCGTCCAGGTCGAGCAGCACGCGGAGGGCGACGACCTCGCGCTCGCCGGCGCTGAGGCGGGCGAGCGCCGACTCGAGGTCCGGGGAGAGCCCCTCGCCGAACCGGGGCTCGACCTGCTCACGCGGGGCGGCGATCTCCTCGCGACGTGCTCGCCGCCGCTCGGAGCGGAAGTGGTCGAGGGCGACCGTGCGCGCGATCTGGCAGAGCCAGGTGCGTGCGGAGCCGCGCTCGGGATCGAAGCGGTGCCAGAGCCGGAGCGCCCGTTCGAACGTGACCGCCGTCAGATCCTCGGCCGCGAACCGGTCCGAGGTGAACCAGGCCAGATAGCCGTAGACGTCGTCGAGGTGCGCCTCCGCGGCCTGCTGGAACGTCATCTCACACGTTGTACGCCGCCGGGCGGCCGTCCGTCACGGCCATGTCCAGGGACAGTCCCTGGACATGGCCGTTTCTGACGAAGCGGGCGTTACTTCGTCCAGCGTGCGTGCAGATCTCGGAGCTTCCGGATCTCTTCTGCGTCCGGGCCTCGCTTCTCCTTGCCGGGCACCTCGAGGTACGCCGACAGGTGCTGGAACGCAGGGTGCGCGAGGAAGGCGCCGAGCCCTTCGCCCATCTCTCCCTCGAGCACGTTCGCGTGCCGGTCACGGTTCGAGCCGAGTGGCGCCGCCGCATCGTTCACGTGCAGCGCCCGCAGCCGCCCGATCCCCACGCGCTCGTCGAGCTCCCGCACGAGCTCGTCGACCTTCGCCGGATCCGTCACGTCGTAACCGGACACGTAGAGGTGGCAGGAGTCGAGGCAGAGGCCGAGTCGAGGATGGCCGTCGAGCCGGTCGACCAGCGCGTGCAGCTCCTCCAGCGAGCGGCCGATCGTGCCGCCCGCGCCCGCGGAGTTCTCCATCAGGAGCCAGGTGTCGCCCTCGCACCGCTCGAGCACCTGCTCGAGTGCCCTCGTCGTCCGGTCGAGACCCGCCTCGAAGCCGGCGCCGAGATGCGACCCGACGTGGAAGATGACGCCGTCTGCGCCGATCGCGCACGCCGCGTCGACCGTCGTACGCATCGTCGCGATCGACTTCTCGTAGATCGTGTCGTCGGGCGCAGCGAGGTTGCAGAGGTAGAGCGCGTGGCAGACGACCCCGCCGATCCCGAGCTCGGCCCGCTTCCGGTGGAACGCCGCGATCGACTCGGGCTCGTGGCTCGTCGCACGCCACATGCGCGGGCTCTGCGTGAACACCTGCACGCAGTCGCCGCCGATCGCCGCGATCCGGTCGATGGCCGTGTCGATGCCCCCGGCCGACGACATATGCGCTCCGAACTCCACAGCGCGCCTACGATAGGCGGCCGATGTCCGTACGCGTTCGGATGGCGCCGAGCCCCACCGGCTTTCTCCACATCGGAGGGGTGCGCACGTTCCTCTTCAACTGGCTCTTCGCCCGCCGGCAGGGCGGCGAGATCCTCCTCCGGATCGAGAACACCGACACGAGTCGGGAGGTCGAGGAGGCGACCGAGCAGATCCAGCGGTCGTTGCGCTGGCTCGGCATCGACTGGGACGGTCCCGTCCGCTTCCAGCTCGACACCGCCGAGCGGGCGCGCGACCTCGCGCACGAGCTCGTCGCCAGGGACCATGCGTACGAGGACGAGGGCGCGATCCGGTTCCGGCAGCCGAAGGAGGGAACGGTCTCGTGGGTCGACGCCGTCCGCGGCGAGATCGAGTTCCGAAACGACGTGCTCAAGGACCCCGTCATCGTTCGCTCCGACGGGCGGCCGCTCTACAACTTCGCCTCGCCGGTCGACGACATCCTCGACGGGATCACGCACGTCATCCGCGGCGAGGACCACGTCTCGAACACGCCGACGCAGATCAACATCCTGCGGGCGCTCGAGGCCGACCTGCCCGTGTACGCGCACGTGCCGAACATCAACGGGGAGAACGGCCGGAAGCTCTCGAAGCGGCGCGACGCCGTGGCGCTCGACGACTTCGTCGACGCGGGCTACATCCCGCCGGCGCTGATGAACTTCCTCGCGCTGCTCGGCTGGAGCTACGACGACAAGACGACGATCATGCAGCCTGCCGAGCTCGTCGAGCGCTTCTCGCTCGAGCGCGTCGTACCGAGCCCCGCGACGTTCGACTACAAGAAGCTCGACTGGCTGAACGGCGTATACCTGCGCGAGCTCGACGAGGACGAGTACGCGCGCTTCCTCGAGACGTGGCTGCACGAGCACGAGATCGACTGGCCGGCCGGACGCGTGCGCGCGACGGTGCCGCTCGTGCAGGAGAAGATCGAGAAGCTGTCGCAGTACCCCGACTTCGTGCGCTTCCTGTTCGAGGACGTGCCGCCGCCGGAGGGCCTCGACGAGCGACTGGTGCAGGCCGCGGCGGCCTGTCTCGCGAGCCTCGACAGCTGGGACGCCGCCTCGATCGAGCAGGCGCTCCGCTCGCTCGTCGACGAACTGGGGGAGAAGCCCCGAACGGCCTTCCAACCGATCCGCCTTGCCGTCACCGGCTCGAAGGTGTCACCGGGGCTTTTCGAGAGCCTCGAGCTGCTCGGCCGCGAGACCGCCCTCGAACGGCTGCGCGCGGCGTAGCGGCTTCGGCGGCGCGAGCGGGTCGAGCGCGCGCTGGAAGGCCCGCCACGCCCTCAGGCGGAACTGCAGCGTGGGGCGCGGGAACTCGCCGCGCGCCTCCGGGGGGCGGGCGCGGTCCACCATTTCATAGGGCTAACGGGACGCGGCGGCCGCTGGTTACGGGCGGTACGCCACGACCGACGCACAGACGGCGATCAGGCCCACGACCCAGACGGGCCACAGCCCGAGCGTGGCGCCGGCCGCGAACGCGAGCGCGCCGCCGAGCGCGAGCAGGAACGCGAGCAGCGGCCGCGCCACGCCCTCGTCGGGCGACGCCTCCGCGGTCGCGCGCCGTCGTGCCTGCGGTCCCGCCAGCCGGAGGCGGGCGAGGCGAAGTCGGAAGAGCGCGCCCCGCCACTCGTGCAGGAGCGGTCGGACGCCGTCGGTGCCCGCGTCGTGCGCCGCCTCCGCGACCTCGGCGGTCGCATCGCGCGCGGAGGCGAGCGCGGCGGAGAGCTCCGCATGAGCGGACTCGGCGCCCACGGGCGGATCGAGCCCGTAGGCATGCTCGCTCGCGAGGTGCAGCTGGTAGCGAAGCCGCGAAAGCGCGACCTCGGCATCCTCGTCCTCGAGCCGCTCGGGCTCGGCCGCGAGACGGTCGAGCCGGTCGAGTGCGCGGGCCAGCTCGCTCCACAGCTCGCCCATCTCCTCGGCGTAGTGCTCCGGCGTCCAGGTCCTCGGCGCCATGATCCGAGACTACCCGTTAGATTGGCCGCCGATGCAGGACTCGCGACCGATCGCCCTCGTCGTCGACGACGACGCGGCGCTCAGGATGCTCGCCCGGGTGAACCTCGAGCTCGAGGGGTTCGAGGTCGTCGAGGCGTCGACGATCGAGGAGACGGAGGAGGCGGTGCGTCGCGCGCGGCCGGACGTCGTGCTGCTCGACGTCCACCTGGGCGGTCAGGAGACGCTGAGCCTGCTGGCGCGGCTGCGTGCCGACAGGCTGCCCGTCGCGCTCGTCACCGGCTCGGTGGACGTCGACGAGTACCGGTCGTCGGCGGACGCGGTGCTGCTGAAGCCCTTCAAGCCGCAGGACCTCGTCGCAACCGCGCGGCGCCTCGCTAGGGTGGAGGCATGAGGCGCAGGCTGGACGGAGCCGGCAAGGGAGCGAAGGTGCCGGCTCTGCCGGCGCCGGCGCGGGCATGAGCTCCACCTCCGTCCTGAGCCCAACCGACTTCGGCGCGCGGCTCGAGCGGTACCTGTACGAGCGGTCGGAGGAGTGGCGGGCGGTCCGTGTCGGCGAGAAGGAGGTCTCCGAGCAGGCGGAGATCGTCGAGCGGTTCGCGGATCTCTTCAGCCGCGAGCAGCTGGACGCGCTCCGTGAGGCGGAGGACGCCGCGGCGGGCGACGAGCGCGAGCTCCTGTACCGGCTGCGGAAGACGTGCGAGTCCGGCATCGCGGCGGCGCAGCTCGCAGGTCGCGAGGACGAGCTCGAGAACCGCTTCCTCGCCGAGCGGGTGACGTTCAGAGGCGAGGAGATGCCGCTCCGGAACGCCCAGGCGAAGCTGGCCGTGCTCCCGGATTACGCCGACCGCGAGGAGCTCGGCGAGATCCAGGCAGAGGCGAGTGCGCGCTTCAATCCCGACCGGATCGAGCTGATGCGGCTGACCGAGGAGCTCGCCGCCGACCTCTCCGGCATCGACGACGCGATCGAGCGGAACGAGGAGGAGAAGGCCATCTCCCTCCGCGAGCTCTCGGGCGCGCTCCACCGGGCAAGTGTCGACTCGACACGGAGTTACGAGGCCCTCCGCGAGCGCTGGTTTGGGAAGCTGCTCGGAGACGGCCACGACGAGCTTCCGTCGAGCTACCACACGGCGTGGATGCGGCGCCTCTCGCCGCTCGAGGCCACGTACACGAAGGAGAGGGCGACGGAGATCTCCCTGCGCACGCTCGAGGCGCTCGGGTTCGACCTGCCGTCGCAGCCGAACATCAGGCTCGATCTCGACGACCGGCCGCAGAAGTCGCCGCGCGCCTGCGTGATCGCGAGCGACCCCCCGAAGGTCGTGCACCTGATCACCCGCGCGCAGGGCGGGCTGCACGACTACCAGGCGTTCCTGCACGAGGCCGGCCACGCGCTCCACTATGCGGGCTGCGACCCACAGCTCCCGTACGTGTTCCGGCGCATCTCGCGCGACCACGCGTTGACGGAGATCTACTCCTACATCGTCGAAGCGATCACGCGCGAGCCGGAGTGGCACGAGCTCTACTTCGGCCTCTCGCCCGAGCAGGCGCGCGAGAACGCCGAGGCGACGACTTTCCTCGAGGCGCTGCTCTACCGGCGCTACGAGGCGAAGCTGCGCTACGAGCTCGACTTCTGGGCGCGGTTCATGCGCGACGGCGGCGACGCCGACGTGTACGAGCGCCTGCTGACGGAGGCGACGGGCATTCGCTACCGCCGCGACAACTACGTCTCCGACATGGACGCGGGGTTCTACTCGGCCGACTACCTGCGGGCGTGGATCCGCTCGGCGCAGCTGCGCGACCACCTCGTCCGCGAGGTCGGCGACGACTGGTGGCGCAACAGAAGGACGGGCGAGCTGCTCACGGAGCTCTTCCGCGAGGGGACGAAGCCGTCGAGCGAGGAGATCGCGCGCCGGCTCGGCTTCGACCCGCTCGACACGAGATCGTTGCTGCACGAGATCGGTGCGTAGTCAGACCGCCGCCGCGAGCCGGTCGATCGTCCTGACGAGCAGCTTCGCGGCGTTTCCCTCCTCGTCGTAGGAGGGCTCGAGCAGCTCGGCGGCCTCCTTCGGGACGAGCGGCAGGAGCGTGCGGTAGGCGGCGAGCTCGAGGTGCTCCACGTGGAGCGCCGACTGTGCGTGGAAGAGGTCGGCGAGCGTCGCCTCCACGATCGAACCGGATCCCTCCTCGTGCTGGCTCGCCGCCGCCTCGAGCGGCTGGAAGAGGTTCGACGTCGGCTTCACGCCGAGGAGCGCGAACGCCTGCTCGGCGCGCTCGACGTGCGCGCGCGTCTCCTGCTGGTGCGCGCGCAGCGCCTCCTGCAGCTCCGCGTCTCTCACGGCCGCGACGAGCCCGGGGAGGAGTGCGTCGTGCAGGCGCCGCTCGACGTAGAGGAGCTCGCCGAGCAGCTGGACGGCGAGGTCGCGGGGGCTCGAGATCTTGACGGCGGGCACTACTTGTCCGCTGCCTTCCGGTCGAGGAGGGAGGCGCAACGGTCGGCGAGCGCCATGATCGCGAGCGCCGGGTTCGCAGAGCCCTGCGTCGGCAGCACGGAGCCGTCGACCACGAACAGGTTCTCGATGCCCCAGACGCGCTGCGAGGAGTCGACGACGGAGTCGTCCGGCGAGAAGCCCATGCGCGCGCCGCCGACGAGGTGGGCGTACCGGTCGATCGTCAGGGTGTCCTCGGCGCCTGCGCCGTCCCAGATCTCCATCAACACTCCGCGCGCGAAGTCGACGATCGCCTTGTCGTTCGCGCAGCGGTTGTAGTTGAAGTGGGGGACCGGCATCCCGTTCTGGTCCTTCTCCTCGCCGAGGGTGACGCGGTTCTCGGCCTGCGGCAGGAACTCGGCGAGGATCCCGAGCACCGACCAGTGGTTGTAGTCGCGCATGTACTCGCGCATGCTCTGGCCCCAGTGCCCCTCGGCGGCGACGTGCTCGGCCCAGCCGATCGGCAGCGGCGAGATCGTCTGGATCGAGAAGCCGCGTGCGAAGCCGCGGGCCTCGTCCGTCTCGTAGAACTGCTCTGACGAGACTTCGGGCGGCGGCGCCTTGTACATGCGCAGCAGATCCTGGAAGCGCGCGGCAACCTGCGTCGCTCCCTGCACCATCACGTACCGGCCGACGAGGTCGGCGTTGTTGCCGAGCCCGCTCGGATGGCGCGGGCACGCGGAGTTGAGGAGGAGCCGCGGCGTCTCGATCGCATAGCCGCACACGGCGACCGCGTCCGCCCGCTGAAAGTGCTCCTCCCCGTCGCGCATGTAGGCGACGCCGCTCGCCCGGCCCGTCGCGTCGTCGATCTCGACGCGCGTGACCATGCAGCCGGCGCGGATCTCGCAGCCGAACTCGATCGCGTCCGGGAAGTGGGTGATCAGCGGTGAGGCCTTCGCGTTCACCTTGCAGCCCTCGAGGCAGAAGCCGCGGTAGATGCAGTGCGGCCGGTTGCCGAAGACGCCGTTCGTGATCGCGACGGGTCCGACGCGCATCTCGATCCCGTACCGGCGCGCGCCCTCCCAGGCGACGTACGCGGCGCCCGAGACGGGATGCGGGCTGTGCGGGTACGTGTGCGGGTCGCCCCACGGCCAGTCCTCGCCGGCGACCGGCAGCTCGCGCTCGACGCGCTCGAACGACTCCTTCAGCTCGGGGTAGGAGATGGGCCAGTCGGCCCCGACGCCGTCGCGCGTCTTCACCTCGAAGTCGGAGGGATGCAGACGCGGCGTGTAGCCGGCGAAGTGCGTCATCGACCCCCCGACGCCCTGGCCGGAGTTGTTCTTGCCCATCTCGATCGGGTCGTTCCCGGAGATGATGCGGTTGTCCGTCCAGTAGAGGCCCGCCTGGCCGGCGCCCTTCTCGTCGCTCACCCAGTCCCGGTCGGGATCCCAGAACGGCCCCTTCTCGAGCACGACGACCTGCCAGCCCTTGCGTGCAAGACGTTGCGCGAGCACGCCGCCGCCCGCGCCGGCGCCGACCACCACGAGGTCGACGACGTCGTCGTCGCGGTAGCGCGCCATCCGGTCGAGGTTCTGCAGTCCGCGCTTGTGCTTGTCGAGCAGGAAGGGCGAATCGTTGTCCTTCGGCATCGCGAAGGAGCCCTTGTTCAGCAAGGACGGCGTCATTCGATGCCGCGCTCCTGCGTGTCCTTGACGGGGTCGACGTGGAACGACTCCTCGCCTTCCCACGACTCGCGTTCGCCCATGTGGGGCGCGCCGAAGGCGCCGTAGCCGCGCGGGTAGGCGGGGCCGCCGAAGCCGATCTCCGTCCAGGCCCACGGGTGGGAGTAGAAGGCCTGGCACGCGTAGCGGATCACGACCTTGAACGCGCGGGCGACGTTCACCGACTCCCATGCGCGGCCGTGCAGCTCGCCCTGGCCGAAGCGATGGACGATGCTCGCCTGCAGCTCGAGCGACGCGTCGGCGAACGAGTCGAAGGCGTTTCGCTGCGCCTCGTCGTCGAGGCCGCGCGCGACGATCCTCCACACCTCGCCGTCCCCCGGCAGGTCGTAGTACTGCCAGCCGTCGCCGACGCCGCCTGCGAGCTTCTCGTCGATGTACGCGAGCACCGGGATGCGCGGCTCCTCGTCCTGCGCGAGCAGCACGTCGCAGAACGCCGTCAGCGTCGCCGCCTCCCGCTCGTCGAAGAACGTGAGCTCGGGCACGTCGTGGAGCCGCGAGAGGACGACGCGCCGGGTCGTCTCGTCCCAGTGCTCCTGCTCGTCGAGCACGTTCCAGTCCGGATACCGGCCGGCCAGCTGCGGAGTCGTTCCCTTCCGCTGCCGCAAGCCGTGCGGATTCGGGTGCGCCTGGTCCGTGCCCATCAGCGTTCCCGCTTGACGATCGCCGCCGCGAGCCCCAGCGCACCGACGAGGCACAGCGAGCCGGGAGCGAGGAGCGGCGGCCCCATGACGAGGTTGTAGTGCGCTTCCTCGAATCCGCCCGGGCGCTTCCGCACGCCCTGCACGTGCGTGACCATGCCGATCAGGCCGTCGAGGAAGTAGAGCGCCGAGACCGCGGGCAGCACCGTCTTCGCGGCCTTCTCCGAGGCAAGGCCCGCGAGCCCGGCTGCGGTCAGCGGCGGTGTCAGCACGAGCGGCGTCCACATCCACTTGTCGCCGAACGACGCCTTGTAGTGCTCGAAGTAGATCTCGAACCCGAGTGCGGGCGCCGACATCGCGATCGTCGCGGCCAGCAGCTTCTGCGTCCGGCCCTCGCGGACGTTCTTCAGGAGCCGCTTGATCATGCCGCCCACCTCTCCGCATCGACCCGCTTGAGCTCGAGCCCGTTTCCCGGGCGCGACCGGTCGGGGCGGAGCGCGCCGCCCTCGGGCGAGAGGACGCCGTCGAAGAGCATCGACTCGATCCGGACGTGGTCGTGGAAGTACTCGAGGTGGCGCAGCCGGTCGACCCCGCAGAGAGCGTGTGCGGAGAGCTGCGGCGCGCAGTGGCCCGAGACGTCCAGGCCGTGCGCGGACGCGAGCCCGTTCACGCGCAGGAGGCCGGTGATGCCGCCGCAGCGCGTGATGTCGGCCTGCAGGCAGTCGACGCTGCCGATCAGGTTCCGGAAGTCGGCGAGCACGTAGCCGTACTCGCCCGCCGCGACGTCGAGCGTCGAATGCACGCGCACGAAGCGGAGGCCCTCGAAGTCGGCGGACGAGACCGGCTCCTCGAACCAGCGGACGTCCCAGTCCTCGACGTACCGGCGCGCCCACCGCACCGCCTCCTTGGCGGAGAAGGCGCCGTTCGCGTCGACATACAGCTCGGCATTCCCAGCGGCGTCGCGCGCGACGTCGAGCCGGTGCGGGTCGCGCGCGGGCTCGCGGCCGAGCTTCATCTTCACGCGCGGGATCTCCTCGGCGACCCAGCCGCCGAGCTGCTCGGCGAGCCGCTCGTCGGAGTACGAGCAGAACCCGCCGCTGCCGTAGATCGGTACGCGGTCGTGCGCGGCGGGGAGGAGGCTCACGAGGGGCACGTCGAGGAGCCGCGCCCGCAGGTCCCAGAGCGCGAGGTCGACGGCCGAGAGCGCGCAGTGCCCGATGCCGGGTCGTCCCGCGTTCCGAAGCTTCGCGCCGAGATCGAGCCAGATCCGTGCGAGGTCGACGAGCTTCCGACCGCGCACGAGCGGCGCGAGCATCGAGTCGACCACCTGGCCCGCCGCATCCGGCGCATAGGTCCAGCCGATGCCGCGCCGGCCGGAGCCGACCGCCTCGACGACGACGATCGTCGTCGAGTCCCACTCCATCGTCCCGTCCGACTCCGGCTCGTCGGTCGGGATCGTGAAGCAGCGCGTCTCCAGCCTGTCGATCGTTCCCGTCGTCACCGGCCGGGCAGGAACTCGAGCACCTTCTGCTTGAAGGACTCGGTGATCATCTCGCGCGAGTGCGGGTCGCCGCCCTTCAGCGCCTTCAGGAAGTGCTTCGCCTGCTCGACGGTGATGTGCGGTGGCAGCGGCGGCACCTCCGGGTCGACGATCGCGTCGATCACGAACGGCCGGTCGGCGGCGAAAGCCTCTTCCCACGCCGCGTCGATCGCGTCGACCGAGTCGACACGGACGCCGTCGAGGCCGATCAGCCGCGCGAACTCCGCGTAGTGCACCTCGGGGATTCGCTGCGTCATCGGGTTCTTCGGGTCCCCCTCCATCGCGCGCTGCTCCCAGGTGACCTGGTTCAGGTCCTGGTTGTTCAGGACGAGCACGACGAGGCGCGGGTCGGACCAGCCCTCGTAGTACTTCTTCGCGGTGATCAGCTCGGCCATGCCGTTCATCTGCATCGCTCCGTCGCCGACGAGCGCGACCGCGGGCCGGCCCGGGTGGGCGAACTTGGCGGCGATCGCGTACGGGACGCCCGGCCCCATCGTCGCGAGCGTCCCCGAGAGCGACGCCATGTGCGTCGGCTTCAGCTTCAGGTCGCGCGCGAACCAGTTCGCCGCGGAGCCCGAGTCGGAGCTGAGGATCGCGTCGTCCGGCAGGTACTTGTTCAGCTCCCAGAAGAGCCGCTGCGGGTTGAGCGGCTCGGCGTCCTGCATGGCGCGCTCCTCCATCAGGCGCCACCACTCGGCGACCTCCTCCTCGATCTGCTCGCGCCAGCTGCGGTCGGACTTCTGCTCGAGGAGCGGCAGGAGCTCCTCGATCGTCGCCTTCGCGTCGCCGATCAGGCCCAGCTCCATCGGGTAACGGATGTTCAGCATGCGGCCGTCGATGTCGATCTGCACGCCGCGCGCGCTGCCCGGCTCCGGCAGGAACTCGGAGTAGGGGAAGGACGAGCCGATCATCAGGAACGTGTCGCACTCGTTCATCAGCGTCCAGCTCGGCTTCGTGCCGAGGAGGCCGATCGAGCCGGTGCAGTAGGGGAGGTTGTCGTCGATGACGGTGCGCCCGAGGAGCGCCTTCGCGACACCCGCGCCGAGCTTCTCCGCGAGCTGCATCACTTCCTCGCTCGCCTTCAACGCACCCTGGCCGACGAGCATCCCGACCTTGCTGCCCGCGTTCAGGATCTCCGCGGCACGCTCGAGCTCGCGCTTCGACGGGACGATGCGCGGCCGGTTCCAGCCGGGCGACGAATGGACGGTGCCGTGCTTCTGCGGCGGGTCGGTGACCGCCGGCTCCTCGCCGAGGTCGTTCGGGACGATCAGGCAGGTGACGGAGCGCTGGTCGAGCGCGATCCGGTGCGCCCGGTCGACGAGGTGTCGGATCTGCGTCGGCTCGTACGCCGTCTGGCAGTACTCACTGGCAACATCCTTGAACAGGACCTGCAGGTCGACCTCCTGCTGGTAATTGCCGCCCAGCGCCATCCGCGACTGCTGCCCGACGATCGCGAGCACCGGCTGGTGGTCCAGCTTCGCGTCGTAGAGCCCGTTCAGGAGGTGGATCGCCCCGGGGCCAGAGGTGGCGAGGCAGACGCCGACCTCGCCCGTCCACTTCGCGTGCGCGCACGCCATGAAGGCGGCCATCTCCTCGTGGCGGACCTGGACGAAGTCGATCAGGTCCTTCTGCCGCTCGAGCGCGCCGACGATCGCGTTGATCCCGTCACCGGGGTAGCCGTAGATCCGCCGGACGCCGTTCTCGTGCAGGCGCTTCAGCAGGAAGTCGGCGGTGCTCATCGACATGGCGAGTTCCTTCCTTCGTATCGGCTTACGATCGAGTAGTTGGCCGCCGCTTCCCGGCCGCAAACCTCAGCGGTTTCGATCGCGGCGTTCCTCGGCCGGCAGATCCTCCTGCGGCGCGCCGCCGGGACCCGACATCGCAATGCCCTCGTCCTCGACGATGTCGGTCGGTTCCGCCTGCCGGTACTCGGGTGACTGGAGCCCACCGCGCGGGTCGCCCTCGCGCTCGAGTGCGGCCGGGTCGCCCTGCTGCTTGTTCGCGCGATGCTTCTCCTCGCGCCGCCAGCGTCCGAACATGCGCCGGGCGTACCCGCGAAGCCGTTTCGCTACACTGGCGCGCGCTGCTTCCGGCCCATTCGTCTAGTGGCCTAGGACACCGCCCTCTCACGGCGGCGGCACGGGTTCGAATCCCGTATGGGCCTCTGGATAGCCTACGAGGATCAAGCCGAAAAGGCCGCGGACGCGGCCTTTTCCCTGGATGGCGACATCTTCCTCGCGATACAGCCTGCCTGCCGGCTGGTGCGACATGCGCCCGTCAGAGCGAACTGGCGCTCGAAGCGGCTAGAGGGAACTCGCGAGAACGAGAGCAGAATCAGCCTCAGGGACGATTGCATCGCGGCGCGATCTGAGCCAAAGTGCGCTACGAGGCAGGCACAACTGAAGGAGAAGGGGAGTCTTCGAGTGAGAAAGACGCTTATGTTGGGGGTGCTCGCCATGGCCTTTGCGGCAGTTGTGATCGTGGCGCCTGCGTCCGCTGGGGGTCCGAACGGGCAGACGGTCACCCAGACCGAGAACATCCATGGGACGTTCTCCGAGCCGGAAGCGACGAACCCGTGCACCGGGGACACGTTCAACAAAGGAGCCGGGATCCAGTTCACCGGCAACCTGATCAACCATGTCACCTTCTTCACGGCGAGTGACGAGACTTGGGCGACGTTCACGGAAACCGGAGCGATCTCGGGCACCGATGATGGCACGGGGGTCACCTACAGCGGCCGAGCCACGGTGTGGGGCAACTTCAACCTGAACGAGCGAAATCAGAACAGCGAGTTCACGCTGACGATCCACGCGACGGGCTCCGACGGCTCTTCGATCATCGCTCATCAGACGACGGCGTTCGTGATGAACGCGAACGGCACCGTGACGGTGAACTTCGGGAAGGACAGCCTCACCTGCGGCTAAGCCATAGAAGAACGTCAACAGGGCTCCCTTCGGGGAGCCCTGTTGACCCGGACGACCAGTCGTCTTCGGTCGCCGTCTGACGCGGCAACGAGGTCGATCGGCCGCCATTTCAGGCGGTCGACAGAACGAAAGTGATCCAAGTCGGAGCACCGCCGGTCTCCCTTGGCCGAGGGGTTGAAGAAGATGCAACGGTGACCGATGATCTCCACCGCAGTGCGCGAACAACCTGCGGCAACACAAGCCGACTTCCGGGTCACCCTCCTCTGGAGCCTCGCCGCCGGATCATTCCTCTGGTGGCTGCTCATCCTCGGCGCCGAGCGACTCATCCTCTAGCCGCCCAGGGGCGGCCGGCCTCCCTAGTCGCGCATGTCGTAGGTCGCGGGGCTGTATCCCTGACCGGGTTCGCGCTCGGCAAGACGCCGACGCAGACGACGTGACACGTACCGGCGCTCGAGAGCATCGCGTATCTCGACGGCGGAGTGGAGCTCGACCACACCCCCCGTCGGGACCAGCGCGCATCCTGATACCGCGATTGCAGTACCGCAGACCCCATCGCCATCGCGAGTTACCTACCCGATCGCGCCGGCCCTAGCAGTGACGTCGGATCCCTATGGGCTTGGAGGCGCGCCTGGTTACACGGAAGAAACGCTCTTCAGGCGTGTCCCGCGCGCTTACGAGCGGCTCCAGCCCGGCATGCGGATGCGATGACCGCCGCGCGGGCCGCCGATCGAGCTCGCGCAGGCCCGTAACAGCCAGGCGATCGTCAGGAACATCACGAAGAAGACCGGCAGGACCACGCCGAGCAACGCGAGCTGCGGTCCCCAGGGAAGCCCGACGACGTCCGGCAGCACCCAGAGCCCGAGGCTCGGCACGCACTGGCCGACGAGGAATCCGAGCGCCGCCCAGCGAACCGACCTCGGTCCCAGGTTGGCGTAGCGCACGGTGACCCAGAGCGCGAGCACCGCGGCCGCCGCCAGGTCGAGCACGAGGAACACTCCGACCGTCACATCACCTGAACGGGACGAGCGTCCGTAGGGGTACGCGGAGAGCGGCTACCCGAGCAGCGCGTCGTAGCCGTGCCAGCGGTGAAGCTCCGCCGGGCCGGCGGGAGCGGCGGACGGCCACAGCTCGAGCCGGTACGCATCCGGCGGGTGGCCGGGGTCACCGTACGATCAGGCGGCGGCCGCGGCGAGGTTCCGCCCCGAGAGGCGTGCGCGATAGCGGCCCGGAGGCACCGTCACCTCGGCGCGGCCCGAGCCGCCGCTCCTCTCGAGCCCGAGCCGGCCCGAGGGGATGTCGAGAGGTACAGCTGACCGTAGTCGTAGACGAAGGTCAGGGTGTCCCGCACTGCGGGATCGTACGTCGCGTCCGATCGAGATCCTTGATTTCCCTAACGGCGTCACGCCGCGTACCGTCCGTGTCGTGCGCGCCCTGACGATCGTCGCCGTCGCGGTCACGCTGACGCTCGGCGGCGCGTCCGCGCGCGCCGGGGCGCAGCCGCACCTCCGGGTGCTCTTCGTCGGCAACAGCCTGACCGCGACGAACGATCTCCCGGGCACGGTCGCCGCCTTCGCACGTGCGATCGGCAGTGTGCGGATCGACGTCGGCTCGTACGCGCCGGGTGGCTACGCGTTGCAGGATCACTGGGCGGACGGTGCCGCCCGCTCGATGCTCGAGAAGGGCGGCTGGGACGTCGTCGTGCTCCAGCAGGGGCCGTCGTCGCTTCCCGAGAGCCGCGCCGACCTGATCGAGTGGACGACACGCTGGGCGGTCGAGGCGCGGGCCCACGGCGCGCGGCCGGCGCTCCTCACCGTCTGGCCGGAACGTGACCGCATCGGCGTCTTCCCGGCCGTCGTCGCGAACCATCGCGCCGCGGCACGAGCGGCGCACGCCGAATCGTTCCCGGCCGGGGCAGCCTGGTGGGACGCGCTCCGACGGCGCCGGGCGCCGCCGCTCTACGGACCGGACGCCTTCCACCCGAGCCGGCTCGGCACGTACCTGACCGCGGCCGTCGTCTACTCCGGTCTCACCCGCACGGTGCCGGCGAAGCTTCCGCGCGTCGTCGGCGCGCTGCACGTGGACGCCCGTACCGCGACGCGGCTGCGGGCTGCGGTCGCGCGCGCCCATGCAGCAGGCTGAGGGGCGGGCGCGGCGGGCTATCCGGACGCCCGCCGCAGGGCGAGCCGTTAGGTTGCGCCGCGCCCGTCACCCGCTTGCGAATATCGGACGGAAGCCTGTTTTCCGTAAGGACGGGTTACGATCGGTCACGTGCAGCTGTCCGTCGCCGACGTCCGTCTTTTCGTGGACGTCGACGGGGCGCAGCTACGGCCGGACGGGGCCGAGGCGGTCGAGGTGCCGACGATCGCGATCGTCCACGACGGCCCGGGTGCCGACCACACGACGTTCAAGCACCCGGCCTTCCGGCCGCCGCTCGTCGAGGTGGCGCAGCTCCTCTTCTACGACCAGCGCGGTCACGGGCGGAGCGACCGGTCGACCCCGGATCGCTGGCGCCTCGACGTCTGGGCGGACGATCTCGCCGCGCTGCTCGACACGCTCGGCGTGGACGCCCCGATCGTGTTCGGCTCGGGGTTCGGCTCGCTCGTCGCGACGCGCTTCGCGGGGCGGCATCCGGAGCGGCTGGCAAAGCTGATCCTCTCGCGTCCGGTCGCCCGATTCGACGCCGCGCGCTCGGTGGAGGCGTTCGCGCGGACACAGGGAGCCGACTCGGCCGCCGCGGCGCTCGACTTCTACGCCTCGCCGAGCGAGGTGACGTTCGCGCCGTGGGTGATGGCGGTGCTGCGCTCGTTCCCGGGGCCGACTCCCGTCGAGATCGCCGAGCTGCTTCTCTCGGCCGACTGGTTCTCGCGCCCGGCGATCCACTGGTACGGCGGCGAGGCGCGTGCGTTCGACCTGCGCGACGATGCGGCTCGCATCCGCGTGCCGACACTCGTGCTCGCGGGCGAGGACGACGCGCTGATGCCGATCGCGGGAGCGGAGGAGCTCGTCTCGGCATTCGACCCTTCGCACGTTCGCTTCGAGCGCTTCAGCGCCGGCAACTCGCTCTACGCGCAGGACCCGCGTGCGATGGACGTGACGCTCGAGTTCCTACGCGGCTGACAGAGCCGCGCCGTGCTCGCCGGCGCGCTCGAGCGCCGCGACGAACGTCTCGACGAGCTGTGGGTCGAACTGCGTGCCGGCGTTCCGGCGCAGCTCGCCGAGCGCCTGCTCCCTCGACATCCTCGCGCGGTACGGGCGGTCGGCCGTCATCGCCTCGTACGCGTCGCAGATCGCGATGATCCGCGACACGACCGGGATCGCCTCGCCGGCGAGGCCGTCGGGATAGCCGCTTCCGTCCCACCGCTCGTGCGACGAGCGCACCGTGACGGCGACGGCGTCGAGCCCGGGCGCCGCGGCGATGATCCGCTGCCCGATCAGCGTGTGCTGACGGACGAGGTCCCACTCCGAGGCGTCGAGCGGGCCCGGCTTCTGGAGAATGCTCTCGGGGATCGCGAGCTTGCCGACGTCGTGGAGCTCGGCGGCGAAGCGCGCCAGGCTCACGTCGCCGGCGGGGAGGCCGGCGCTCGCCGCGGTCCGGGCGGCGAGCTCGGCGACCGTGCCCGTGTGGTGGTCGAGTGCACGGTCGCGCTCGCGCACCGCCTGGAGGAGCACGTGGCGGGGGTCGGCCGCCGCGTCGCGTGGCTGCTTGCGCGCATACATCCGGTTGTCCGCGAGCCGGAGCGCGTCATCGGGTGACGTTGCCTCGAACGGCAGCTCGGCGTGGCCGATCGCGCATCCCACGTCGAAGCCGTCGCTCGACTCCGCGAGCGCCGCCGTCGCCGCCGCCGTCGCCCACGGCACGTCTGCGTGCGTGCCGCGCATCAGGACGCAGAACTCGTCGCCGCCGAGCCGGAACGCCTCGCCGCGGCCGGCGACCGCATTCTCGAGCCGCTGCCCGAGCCGGCGGAGGAGCGCGTCGCCGGCAAGGTGGCCGAACGCGTCGTTGTACGCCTTGAACCCGTTCAGGTCGAGCAGGAGCAGGAGGTGCGGGTCGATGTCGGCGCGCGCGAGGGCGGTGTCGAGACGGTCGAGCATCCCGCGCCGGTTCCCGAGCCCGGTCAGCGGATCCGTGACCGACCGTGTCCTGAACGTCGTGACGAGCGTCAGATGCTCCTCGAAGGTGAGCGTCATCCGGACGACGACGAGCACGAGTGCGAGCCACACGAGCGCGATCGCGAAGATGCTGAGCCCGCCGAAGCGGTCGTAGACGACGAGCGCGATCCCGAGCACCGAGACCACACTCGGCACGACGAAGACGCGTCGCCCCTCGAACGCCGACACATCGGCCGGCTTCGCCTTCACCCAGGCCGCGTTCGCGAGCAGCACGAACCCGAGCAGCCAGCCGAGGTCGAGCCATGTCCCGTACTCGTAGCTGCCGTTCGCGACACGAAGCAGGTAGACGCTGTCGGAGACGGCGAACACGCCGAAGCCGGCGCCGATCAGCAGCCAGCTGAGGTCGAACGACCACGAGCGCAGCGCGAGCACGGCGATCACGACGGCGATCAGGAGCGCGTCGGCGATCGGGTACGCGAGGTTCGTCGCGATCGGCGCCAGCCCGCCCGATGCCTGCGCGGCGACCGAGTCGAACACGACGGCGACCGCGCAGGCGCCCACGATCAGGCCCGCGATCACCCCGTCGAGCCAGACGCTCCTCGTGAACCGCGTCACCCGGTTTCGCACCAGCAGCCCGAGCGCGACGTAGGCCGGCGGGTAGACGCCCAGGAAGCCGGCGTCTGCGAAGGAGGGGGAGGGGACGACTTGCAGGTTCGCCGACGCGATCGTGTAGTAGACGTTGCCGGCCGTCCAGGACGCGATCGCCACGCCGATCAGCGCCCACGTCACGCGGTCGTCGTCACGCGTCGCCCTGAGGACGCAGCACAGCGCCGCGGACGCGCCGACGGCGTTGTAGACCCAGCGGCTGAAGAACTGCGTCGTGCCGATGCCGCCGAAGTGGGTCTCGACCTGGACCGCGACGAGCGCGAACAGCGCGACGGTCAGCAGGCGCGGGCCGAGACCGCGTGGCGCCGGGAGCCGCATGGCTCCGTTATCGGCACCGGTCGGCCGCTGCTTTACCGGTCCGGAGAGGGCGTCTCGGCCGCGGAGAGCGCAGTTGCCGCGCGCTCCGCTTGGCGGGCGAGCTCGTCGGCCTCGCTCCGCAGGCGCCGTGCCTGCAGCTCCGCCTCGTCCGCCGCGCCTGCGGCCCTGCGTGCCTCGCCGGCGACGCGGCGCGCCTCCGCACGAAGCTTCTTCAGCCGCTCTCGCTCGGCAGCGTGCGAGGCTGAGCTTTGCGGACGCCGCCGCGGAGCGACCGCCTCGAGCGGACCGAAGCCGACCGGGCGCAGCTCCTCGGCGAGCCGGCCCGCAGCGAGCACGGCCGACGCTTCGGGGTCGACGGCGGCGGCGCGAAGCGTCTGCGAGAGCCGGTCGAGGAGCTGGGGGGTCGCGCGGTCCCCGAGCTCCCTCCGTGCTGCGGTGACGAGCGCACGCACGGCCTCGCGCTCGCGTGCGGACGCGGCCGTCACCTCGGCCTGCGGCTCCCGGCCCGCGAGCGCCCGCTGCTGCACCGTGCGCAGGCGGCCGCCCGCCTCGACGAGCTCGGCCACGAGGTCGGGCCGGCCGCGCGCGAGTCGGTTCGCGGCCCAGACGGCGAGCGTCGGCTTCCGCAGCGCGCGCACCGCCTCGGCCGCCTCTGCCTGGTGCGCCTTCCGCAGGCGGGTCGCGAGGTCGTTCCGCGCCTTCGTGAACCCCTCGAGCGGCAGCGCGTACAACTCGTCGAGCTCGTGGTCGAGGTTCGGGACGGCGGCGAGCGGCGGCACGACTCCGCCAAGAATAAAGAGGGGAGGGCTCGCGCCCTCCCCTCCGGCAGTGCCGTGCTGGGGTCCCGGCTTTAGGCGACCTTCACCAGCGACTTCGGCGGGACGATGACCTTGAAGGTCGTCGTCTTGCCGCCCTTGACCCGGTAGATCGTGACCGGGTTCGCGGTGACGTCGCCGTTCGCGGTGAACGAGACGTTGCCGAGGATCGAGCCCTTCAGGTTGACCTTGAAGAGCTGCTTCGCGATGTCGGCACGCGTGCCGTTCGACTGCTTGATCGCCTGGACGACGATCTCGGCGGCCTGCGCCGCATACACCGAGTACGGATCCGGCGTGCGGTGGTCGGCCTTCGTGAACGCCTTGACGAACGCCTTGCCGGCGCCCTTCAGCGCCGTGTTCGGCAGGCCCGCGACCGAGACGGTCGCACCCTCGGCGGCGGTGCCGCCCTGCTGGATCGTGGCCGAGACGGGCGTGAAGCCGTCGGGCGCCATGATCTTGACGCTCTTCGCGACACCGGCACGGATGTCCTTGATCAGCTTCCCGCCGTTCTCGCAGATCAGGCCGCCGAGGAACACGCCCTGCGCGCCCGACGCCTTGATCTTCACGGCCAGTGCCTCGTACGACGACGCCTTGCCGTCCCACGCCGTGAAGCCGACGACCTTGATGCCGAGCCTCTTCGCCGCGTTCCGGACGTTGGTGGCGACGCCGAGGCCGTAGGCCTCCTTGTCGTTCAGGATGAACAGCTTCTTGACGCCCAGCGTCTTCGCGAGAATCGCGTCAGCCGCACCCTGGTAGTCGTCGGCTGCCACGACACGCGCGTAGTTGCGCTTGCCGGTCGGGTAGTACTTGCCCGGCTCGCCCGCCGCCGTGCCCGGTCCCGGGTGGGTCAGGCCGACGTACGTGTTCGCAGGGCTGACCATCGCGATCGGCCCGTTCGGAGCACGGTTCAAGATCGGGATCTCGATCTCCGCCGCGCCCGAGTTGAAGGTGCCGATCACCGCGCCGACGCTCTGGTTCTGGGCATACGCGTTCGCGTTCGCGGACGCCTTGCCCGAGTCCCACTTGCCGGCCTGCGCGGTCGCATCGTCACAGCTCTGGTAGGCAAGCGTGTGACTGCCCGCCTTCCAACCGTGCTGGGCGAAGATGAACTTGATCGCCCTCGTCATCTGCGTCGTCTGCGTACGACCCGAGCCCTGGAGCGGCAGGTCCGAGGCGACCAGGATCTGGCCGCTGCCGTTCTGGATGGGGCCGCACGATGACGCCGGCAGCGGCGTCGCGCCGCTCCGGGCGGTCGCACCGCTCACCATCGTCGCGAGCGCGACGATTGCGATCAGCGCGGACGCACCGACGCCCGCGTAGATTCGCTTCTTCACTCGTCCTCCTGTCTGGGGGGTCAGGGGAATGGCCCAGAGCATAGGGAAAGGACGGTGCCAGTTCCAACCGACTAGCATCGCAGGACTTGCGCGTCGCCCTACCGCTTGCCCTCGTCCTCGTCGCCTTTGTCGTCGTCGCGACCGGTTGCGGCGTGGAGACGACCGCCACCGCCTCGACGGGCGCGACGCCGCCGAAGGCGGTCGGCCTTCACACGCTGCCCGACCTGCACCCGCCGACGCTGAAGGTCGACCACCCCGCGCAGGGGACGTCGCCCGGCTACGTCTTCGTGGCCGAGAAGGGCGGCAAGGACAGGCCGAGTGGCCCGGTGATCGCCGACAACCAGGGGCGCGTGCTCTGGTACCACGAGGTCCCGGCGGGCCTCGAGGCGACGGACTTCCGTGCACAGACCTACCGTGGCAAGCCGGTGCTGACCTGGTGGCAGGGGAAGATCTCGAAGGCGGGCGTCGGCAAGGGCACCTACGAGATCTACGACTCGTCCTACAGGCCGCTGAAGACGCTGAAGGCGGCGCACGGGCTCGACGGCGACCTGCACGAGTTCGAGCTGACGCCGCGCGGAACCGCCTTCATCTCGATCTACCACGAGCTGCCGTACGACCTGAGCGCGGTCGGCGGCCCGAAGAAGGGCTATGTCCTCGACAGCATCGTCCAGGAGCTGAACGTCGCAACGGGGAAGGTGGTGTTCGAGTGGCACAGCCTCGACCACGTCCCGCTCTCGGAGTCGCTGCAGGCGAACCGCGAGCCGGCGCACCACGCATCGAAGAAGCGGCCGTTCGACTACTTCCACGTCAACTCGATCGCCGACGGGCCGGGCGGCACCATCCTCGTCTCGGCGCGGAACACGAGCGCGCTCTACCTGCTGCGCCGCGACGGCTCGATCGTCTGGCGGCTCGGCGGGAAGAAGAGCGACTTCGGGCCGAAGGCGGCCGTGCGGTTCTTCTACCAGCACAACGCCCGCTTCCACGGGCCGAGCACGATCAGCCTCTTCGACAACGGCGGCATCCCGCGCGCCGAGAAGGTGACGCGGCCGATCGTCCTACGGCTCGACGCGGCGAAGCGGACGGTGCGCGTCGTGAAGACGTTCCGGACGAGGATCGCCTCGCCGTTCGAGGGGAACCTCCAGCTGCTGCCCGGCGGCGGCGCGTTCGTCGGCTGGGGAGGCGTGCGAAAGGTGACCGAGTACAGCGCGGCGGGCAAGGTGCGGTTCCAGCTGACGTTGCCGTACGGCGACAGCTACCGCGGCTACCGGCTGCGCTGGTCGGGCAACCCCGGCGGGAAGCCGCTCGTCGCGGTCGACGGTGACCGTGTCTACGCGAGCTGGAACGGCAAGCTCGGGATCGCGCGCTGGCAGGTGCTGGCGGGCGCTGACGACGCGCATCTGGCGCCGGTCGCCTCGCGCCCCTGGGGCGGCCTCGAGACGCAGATCGCGCTCGAGACGCCGCCCGTCGCCGTGGCCGTCCGCGCGCTCGACACCTCGGGGCGCACGCTCGGGCAGTCCGCCGTGCTCACGCCGTGAGCGCGTTCTCGGACGCGATCGCGAAGGGCTATGCGGTCGAGGGAGCGGCGCTCGAGCTCGGCCGGGGCGTCCACGACGGCATGCTCGAGCCGGACGCGGTCGTGCGCCTGCCGCTCGCGACGATGAACCGCCACGGGCTGATCGCGGGTGCGACGGGAACGGGGAAGACGCGGACGCTCCAGCTCCTCGCCGAGCAGCTCTCGGACGCGGGCGTCGCCGTCTTCGCCGCGGACTACAAGGGCGACCTCTCGGGGCTCGCGCAGGCGGGTGCGGCCGACGGGCCGGCGCCGAAGCGGATGCAGGAGCTCGGCCTTCCGTACCGGCCGGCGCCGTACCCGGTCGAGTTCCTGTCGCTCGGCGGCGTCGGCGCGGGCGTGCCCGTGCGGGCGACGGTGACCGACTTCGGCCCGCAGCTCCTCGCCAAGGTGCTCGGCGCGAACGAGACGCAGGAGCAGAGCCTCGCGCTCGTCTTCCGCTTCGCCGATGAGCACGGGCTCGCGCTCGTCGACCTTGCCGACCTGCGCGCGCTGCTCACGTTCCTCGGCTCCGACGAGGGTAAGGACGAGCTCACGGGCCTCGGCGGCGTCTCCTCGCAGACGATCGGCGTGCTGCTGCGCCAGCTCGTCGGCCTCGAGGACGGCGGCGGCAAGGAGCTCTTCGGCGAGCCGCTCTTCGAGATCGCCGACCTGCTGCGCACGGCGCCCGACGGCCGCGGCGTCATCTCGTCGCTCGAGCTCGCGAGCGTGCAGGAGCACCCGGCGCTCTTCTCGACGGCGCTCATGTGGCTGCTGGCCGAGCTCTTCGAGCAGCTTCCGGAGGTCGGCGACCTCGACAAGCCGAAGCTCGTCTTCTTCTTCGACGAGGCGCACCTGCTCTTCGACGACGCGACGAAGGCGTTCCTCGACGAGGTGACGCGGACGGTGCGGATGATCCGGTCGAAGGGCGTGGGGGTGTTCTTCGTCACGCAGGCGCCGACCGACCTACCGAGCGAGGTGCTCGGCCAGCTCGGCGCCCGCGTCCAGCACGCGCTGCGCGCCTTCACGCCGGAGGACGACGACGCGCTGAAGAAGACCGTCCGCACGTACCCGAAGTCGGACTTCTACGACCTGGAGCAGCTGCTGACCGGCCTCGGAACGGGGGAGGCGGCGGTGACGATCCTCTCGGAGCGCGGCGTCCCGACGCCCGTCGTGCACACGCGTCTCGTCGCCCCGCGGTCGAGCATGACCGAGTGGAGCGGCATCGACGGCGCGGCGAAGGCCTCCACGCTGTGGGCGAAGTACGGGACGCGGCTCGAGCGCGAGAGCGCCGCCGAGGCGCTCGCGAAGCGCGCGGAAAAGGCTCCGGTACCCGCGCCCGGGGCACACGAGCCGGAGGGGAAGCCGGCGCGCGAGGCGAAGAAGCCCACGGACGCGCTGACGGACTTCCTCGGCTCGAGGCAGGGGAAGGCGCTGCAGCGGGAGCTCGTGCGCGGCGCGTTCAGCCTGTTGCGGAAGCGCGTGTAGCGGCGCCGCCGCGTATCCTGCCCAGAAAACAGACAAGCGGCTCGAAGCCGCTTGTGGAGCCGAATTCCCGTGGAGCTGCGGGACTAGGACTCGAACCTAGACTACCTGATCCAGAGTCAGGCGTCCTACCATTAGACGATCCCGCAGGGCGCCGCCATTGTAGCCTCATCCTCCGCGCGCCAACCCCCGGGGTCGCGGCTACGCGCCCGACGTGCGCTCGCGTCGCTGCCCTTCCGGGCGTTGCACCGGCGACGGAGCGGGTCGGCACCCATGGGACCCCCTAGTCCTAGATCGACTCCGCTCCGTCGCCGGACGCGTCTCCCCGTGCGTCTATCCTCGCACGTCGGCGCCCGAGTTCCATTGACGCTGGGTGAAGATTTCTTTACTCGCCGGGTACCGCTACAGCTCCAGCTCGTAGAGCGGCACGAGCCGCTTCTCGGCCTCCGTGTCGATGTGGGCGAGCACCTCGACGTACGGCTCGAGCCCGGAGCCGCGAAGCTTCGCCTTCAGGAGGCCGTCGACCTGGTAGATGCCGGCAGAGTTGTTCATCGTGATCGAGATGCGGATCGGCTTGTCGTCGCCGTCCGAGATCACGACCTCCTCGATCGCGGCCGCCGAGAGGGAGTGGATGCTGACCCGTCCGCGCTCGAAGGCGATGCGCGAACGCCCCTGCTCCATGTCGAGCGCGTCGGCGACGCGCAGGATGCCCGCCTCGAGCGTGAGCGGCTGGCCGTCGGAGCGGTGGCTGATGATCCCCTGCAGCACCTCCGAGACGACGACGGTGCGATCGGGCTCGTCGTAGGTGCCGTCGACGAGCTCCCGCAGCTTCGGCTCCGCCAGGAAGAGGCTGAAGTCCTCGTGGCCGTGCCGATGCACCGACATGCCGACACAGTGGGTAAGCGCCGTCAGCGCGACGATCACCTCGGCGTCGTCGCGCGAGTAGCCGTAGTCGCGGACGACGTTCGGCTCGACGCCGTGCTTCGTCAGCTGCCGCAGGAGCTTGAGGGCGATGTTCGTGACGATCTGAATGTGCACCCACGAGTGGTCGTTGATCTCCATCCGGGCGACGGCGTTCACGTTCGCGACGTGCCACCAGCCCTTCAGCTGGTCGTCGCGGTTGACCCGCTCGATCACCGTTCGCAGCTTCCGGTTGGCGCGGACGGGGACGCGGATGCGCATCTGCGCGACCGCCTGGGCCGGCGTCATCCGTGCTTCGCGCTCGGCCTCTGCCGACGCCGGCTTCTGGATCCGCTCCTCGGTCTCCTCGTCGAGCGGGGTCGCCTCGTCCGCCATGGCTGACACGATATGC
>DASUAX010000001.1:0-43757 GCA_035763525.1 Gaiellaceae bacterium | reverse complement strand
ATAGGCCGAACGGCCCAATCTTGCGAATGGTGCGGCCCACGCGCAAGTCCCCTAATCGGGTGATTTGCTGACTCAAGAGTCAGTTCCCTGTCACAATCGGCCTCGGTGTCCACTGCGGCCACTGTGGTGAGCGACGAGCTCGTCCGCGATTCCAGGACCCGTTACGAGGCCGACCGCCTCGAGCGCCGGGCCCGGCTCGCCTTCTCCGCAACGGCGGCGGCCGTCACCTGCGGCGCGCTCGTGTGTGCTGCCGTCCTGCCGACCGGCGGCCCGCAGTCGCTGTGGAAGGCGGCGCTCTTCGCCGCGGTGTACGCGGTCGCGAGCCGCGCCGACTTCGAGCTCGGGATCGGGTCCGCCGTCCCGACGGCGATCGTGTTCGTGCCGATGCTGTTCGCGCTGCCGCTCGGCATCGTTCCGGCCACGGTTGCGGTCGCACTCGTCGTCGGGTCGCTGGTCGGCGACCCGCGCGCGTTCCGCGATCCGGCGCGCGTCCTGCCGCTCGTCGGCAGCGCCGGCTTCACGTTCGGCCCGGTCCTCGTCCTCCATTTCGCGCATGCGATGCCGGTGCGCTGGTCACACTGGCCGGTCTACGTCGCCGCGCTCGGCGCGCAGTTCGCCTTCGACTTCGTGGCGGGTCTCATCGGCAACATCGGCGCGCGCGTCGCGGCCGCGGCCGTCGTGCGCCTCTTCGCGTTCGTCTGGCTCGTCGACGCGGCGCTCGCACCGCTCGGCCTCGTCCTCGCCACGAGCCTCCGGAACCGGGCGTACCTCATTGCGCTCGCGCTCCCGCTGCTCGCCCTCTTCCGCATCTTCGCCGGTGAGCGGCGGCGGCGACTCGACCACGCGCTCGAGTTGAGCGACGCCTATCGCGGCACCGCGTTCCTGCTCGGCGACGTGATCGACGCGGACGATGCGTACACCGGCACGCACAGCCGGCATGTGGTGCGGCTCACGGTCGGCGTCTGCGACCGTCTGCGGCTGTCGCCGAAGCAGCGGCGTGACGCGGAGTTCGCCGCGCTGCTGCACGACGTCGGCAAGATCCGCATCCCGCACGAGATCCTCAACAAGACGGGGCCCCTCACCGACGACGAGCGCGCGGTGATGGAGTCGCACGCCGCGGAAGGCGAGCGGCTGCTGACGCAGGTCGGCGGGCTGCTCGGCGAGATCGGCCACGTCGTCCGGTCGTGCCACGAGCGCTGGGACGGGACCGGCTACCCGGACCGCCTCGCAGGCGAGGAGATCCCGCGCGTGTCGCGCATCATCTCTGCCTGCGATGCCTACAGCGCGATGACCACCGACCGCCCCTATCGCCTGGCGCTGCCGGCGGAAGAGGCGCGCGCCGAGCTCGCACGCTGTGCGGGCACGCAGTTCGACCCGAGCGTCGTCGCTGCGCTGATCGACGTCCTCAGCGCCGGCGGCTGAACCAGCCGGCGCGGGGCTCGTCCGGCTCCTCGCCGATCGCACGCGCGCCCGCGGTCACATCCGCGACGGTGAGGCACATCAGCGCGTCCGCGTCGAGCGCGTCGACGTCGCCCTCGGCGAGCCGCAGGGCCTGCGCGTTCAGCGACTGCTCGAACAGCGTGCGGGCAAAGCGTGCGTTGCCGAACGCCTCGCTGCGCTCCGCGTTGCCGAAGACCGTCGCGAGCGTGTCGGGGACACCGTCGCCGAGCGTGTACTCGGCGTCGGCGGCGAACCGCGCGAAGATCGCGCCGAGCTCGCTGGTCGAGTAGTCCGGGAAGTCGATCTCGCGCGAGAAGCGCGAGCGCAGGCCGGGATTGGACTCGAGGAACCGGCGCATGAGCCGCGGGTAGCCGGCGACGATGACGACGAGGCGATGGCGGTGGTCCTCCATCCGCTTGAGGAGCGTCTCGATCGCCTCGTCGCCGAAGTCGAGGCGGTCGGCGTCGCGCGCCAGCGCGTATGCCTCGTCGACGAAGAGCACCCCGTCGAGTGCCCGCCGCACGACCCGCTCCGTCTTGATCGCCGTCAGCCCGACGTACTGGCCCACGAGCCCCGCGCGGTCGACCTCGACGAGATGCCCGCGCTTCAGCAGCCCCATCGACCGGTACATCTGCGCGAGCAGCCGCGCAACGGTCGTCTTGCCGGTGCCGGGGTTGCCGAGGAAGACGAGGTGCTGTGTCGTCGCCACCTCCGGCAGCCCGGCCTCCTTCCGCCGGGCCTGCACGCGCAGGAACGCGACGAGCGCGCGCACCTGCTCCTTCACGGACTCGAGCCCGGGCAGCGCGTCGAGCTCCTGGAGCAGCTCCTCGAGCGGACGCGCCGGCTCCTGGCGCCGCAGCACGTCGAGTTCGAGCTCCTCGCCGATCTGCGCGCGCAGCTGCTCGCCGAGCGCCTTGAGCCCCTCGAGCGGATTCGTCGGCATGAGGGGGACCGTACCCGTTAGCCTCGCCCCCGCATGCGCGACGGGCCGATGACGCCGGACGAGCTCCAGCGCTACGCCGAGATGATCGTGCGCGGCTGCATCGCGTTCCGGCGCGGAGACACGCTGCTGGCGCTCGCCGACCTCGGCCACCGCGAGCTCGCGGTCGCACTCGCCGAGGTCGCCTACCGGCAGGGCGCCGCGGCGGTCGACGTCTCGTACAGCGACAAGCGCGTCTTCGCGGCGAAGCTCGAGCACGCCCCTGATGCGTCGATCGGGCACCAGACGCCGTGGAAGGCGGCGCAGTGGCGGGCGCTCGCGGAGGAGACGGTGGCGCTCGTTCAGCTGATGGGAGAGTTCGAGCTCGACGTGGTCGCGCACCTGAAGCCGGAGCGCGTCGCGGCGGAGACGGCCGGCCGGTCGCGCCACCTCGCGCGCGTCCGTCGCGAGGGAAGGCTGCGCGGGACGATCTGCGCGTGGCCGACCGACGAGTGGGCCGCGCGCGTCTTTCCCGGGATCGAGGCGCGACGGGCGAAGCGGAAGCTCGCGAGGGAGCTCCTCTGGTTCTGCCGCCTCGGGCCCGACGACCCGCCCGGACACGAGGGGTGGACGAAGCACCTGGCGGCGCTGCGGCGCCGGGCCGCCAGGCTGACGAAGCTGGACCTGAAGGAGGTGCACGTCGTCGACGACGGCACCGACCTCCGGGTCGCGATCGCGCCGTTCTCGATGTGGCGCGGAGGCGGCGAGCAGGACCACTGGGGCCGGCGAATCGCGATGAACGTCCCGACGGAGGAGTGCTTCATCTCGCCCGACGCGGCGGCGACCGAGGGCTACTTCCGCTGCTCGCGCCCGCGCAGCTTCGCCGGCCGGATGATCGAGGGGCTCGCAGGCGAGTTCCGCGGCGGCAAGCTCGTGCGCCTCGAGGCGAAGGAGGAGCGCGACCGTGACTGGCTCGCCCGCTACCTCGCCGCCACGCCCGGAGCCGACCGGCTCGGCGAGATCGCACTCGTCGACGCGACCTCCCGGATCGGCCAGACGGGCCGGATCTACTACCACGGCCTCCTGGACGAGAACGCCGCGGCGCACATCGCCTTCGGCTCGGGCTTCGCGAAGACCCGAACGGTGCCGGTCGGGCGGAGGCGCTACGGCGTCAACCGCTCCCGGACGCACATCGACGTGATGATCGGCACCGATGCCCTGACCGCCTGGGGCGTCACCCAGTCGGGACGTCGCGTCGCGCTCGTCCGCGACGGCGCCTGGCAGTTCTAGAGCTTCCGCTACACTTAACCTCGTTAATGGTTCGCGTTGTTAACGACCCGGTCGCGACCGCGAACCGGCTACGGCCGGTTCTCCTGCGCCTCGCGCGGGAGCTGCGCCGCGAGATCCACTCGCTCGGGGTCACCGGAGGCCAGGTGAGCCTGCTCGTCGCGATCAAGCACGACCCGGGGATCACCGCGACCGCGCTTGCCGAGCGTGAAGGCGTCTCCGCGGCCGGCATGTCCGGCCATCTCGTGCGGCTCGAGAGCGCCGGGCTGATCGAGCGCACCCGCGCCACCGACCGCCGCCGCATCGGCCTCTTCCTGACACCGGAGGGCGCGAAGGTGCTGAAGTCCGTCCGGAACAAGCGCACCGCGTGGCTCGTGTCGCGGCTCGACCGGCTCGATGCGGACGAGCGGGACAGCGTCGAGGCCGCGATCGACGCGCTGGAGAAGCTGATCTCCGAGTGACCCTGCTCCGGCTGACGACGCGCCGAACCTTCGCCTCCCTGAGGCACCACCACAACTACCGGCTCTTCTTCTTCGGCCAGCTCACGTCCGTCGCGGGAACGTGGATGCAGAACATCGCGCTCGCATGGCTCGTGGTGCAGCTGGCGCCGCACTCGCGCGGACTCGCCCTCGGCCTCCTCACGATCTGCCGCTTCGGGCCCTTCACGCTGCTCGGCCTGTTCGCGGGGGTCGTCACGGACCGGTTCGACAACCGCCGCACCGTGATCGCGACGCAGAGCGTCCAGATGGCGTTCTCGGCACTGCTCGCTGCGCTGGCCCTGCTCGGAGACGCCGAGCTCTGGCACGTCTATGCGATCGCGGCCCTCACCGGCGCCGCTGTCGTCTTCGACGCGCCCTCGCGCCAGAACCTCACCTTCCAGATGGTCGGGAAGGACGAGCTGCCGAACGCCGTCGCCCTCAATTCGAGCCTCTTCAACACCGCCCGCATCTTCGGGCCCGCGCTCGCGGGCGTGCTGATCGCCGCGGTCGGGGCCGGCTGGTGCTTCGCGATCAACGCGCTCAGCTTCCTCGCAGTGCTCGCCGCGCTGCTCGCCATGCGCACGGCCGAGCTGTACCCGCTCGAAGGCCGACGCAGGCCGACGCTCTGGAGCGGCACGCGCGAGGGGTTCGGCTACGCCCGCCGGAACCGCACGGTGCGCGTGACGCTCATGATGATGGTCGTCTTCGCCTCGCTCTGCTTCAACTTCAACATCCTGCTGCCGCTGCTCGCGAAGAACACCCTCGACGCCGGGCCGCGCACCTTCGGGATCATCTCGGCCGCATTCGGCGCCGGCGCGCTCCTCGGCGCGCTCTCCGCCGCCACCCTGGCAAGCGTGCGCTGGCGGACGATGCTGCTCGGCGCGGGCGGGTTCGGGCTGACGGAGCTCGTGATCGCGCCCCTCCACGGCACGCTGCTCGTCTCCGTGCTCCTCTTCGTCTGCGGTGTCTTCTTCACGAGCTACACGGCGAACACGAACGCGTCGATCCAGCTCGCGAGCCCCGACCACCTGCGCGGCCGCGTGCTCGCCCTCTACTACTACGCCTGGAACGGCCTCGCGCCGCTCGGCGCGCTCGTCGTCGGCTGGCTCTGCGACCGCGGCGGCACCGAGCTCGCCTTCGGCGTCGGCGGGATCTGCGCGGTCCTGATGACGCTGTGGGGTGCCGTTGCGATCGGCGGGCGGCCACGTCGCCTGCTGGTTGCGACTTAATCGCAGCCTCCTGTAGTTTCGAGTCCCTTTCGCCCGGACACCGAGGAGGCTGAATGGCCCAAGTCGCGTTCGAGCGCGTCAGCAAGGTCTACCCCGACGGGACCCGGGCGGTGAACGACATCAGCCTGGAGATCCAGGACGGGGAGTTCATGGTCCTCGTCGGCCCGTCCGGCTGCGGCAAGACGACGGCGCTGCGGATGGTCGCGGGGCTCGAGGAGATCTCCGAAGGCGCGCTCAGGATCGGCGAGCGGATCGTCAACCACGTGCCGTCGCGCGACCGCGACATAGCGATGGTCTTCCAGAGCTACGCGCTCTACCCGCATCTCTCCGTCTACGAGAACATCGCGTTCGGCCTGCGGCTGAAGAAGATGCCGAAGAGCGAGATCGACGAGCGCGTGCACCGTGCCGCCGGGCTGCTCGGGCTCGGCGACTACCTGAAGCGCAAGCCGCGCGCCCTCTCCGGCGGTCAGCGCCAGCGAGTGGCGATGGGCCGCGCGATCGTGCGGCAGCCCGCCGCATTCCTGATGGACGAGCCGCTGTCGAACCTCGACGCGAAGCTGCGCGTCCAGATGCGCGCAGAGATCGCGAAGCTGCAGAACGACCTCGGTGTGACGACCCTCTACGTCACGCACGACCAGATCGAGGCGATGACGATGGGCGATCGCGTCGCCGTGATGCGCAAGGGCGAGTTGCAGCAGGTCGACGACCCGCAGACGCTCTACGACCGGCCGGTCAACCTCTTCGTCGGCGGCTTCATCGGCAGCCCCGCGATGAACATGCTCGACGCGACCATCCGCTCGAACGGCGGCGTCTCCGCCACGATCGGCGACCAGACGATCTCGCTCGGCGACGAGACGCTTCGCAACCGACCGGCGCTCAAGGATTACGCGGGAAAGAGCGTGATCATCGGCATCCGCCCCGAGGACCTCGAGGACGCCGCGCTCGAAGCGGACGCGCCGGACGACCGGAGGCTGACCGGCCGCCTCGAGCTGCGTGAGGCGCTCGGCTCGGAGATCATGGCGCACTTCGCGATCAAGGGAGCTCATGCCGAAACCGACGAGACGCGCGAGCTGGCGAAGGACGCGGGCGCGGAAGGCGCGGAGCAACAGGTGGGCACGAGGGAAGGCGAGGCCGTCGTCGTCGGCCGTTTCGGCGCCCGCTCACGCGTCAAGGAGGGCGAGCAGGTGACGGCCGTGGTCGACACCCGCGCACTCCACTTCTTCGACCCCGACACGGGCCAAGGCATCTACGACAGCTCGAAAGGAGCGACCACGTGAAGCGACACCCGTTTGCGCTCGCCGCAGTGCTGATCGTCGCGGCGCTCGCGCTCGCAGCCTGCGGAAGCAGCAACAAGTCGAGCAGCGGCACGACGACCAGCGGCGGCACCTCGACCACGTCGGGGTCCACCTCCGTGAAGGGGAGCATCAAGATCGTCGGCGTCTGGACCGGCGCCGAGCAGCAGCACTTCCAGGCCGTCCTGAACGGCTTCAAGAAGAAGTTCCCGAACGTGAAGGTGAGCTACCGCTCGACGGGCGACAACACGCCGACGGTGCTCTCGACCGCGGTCGCCGGCGGCAACCCGCCCGACCTCGCCTCGGTGTCGCAGCCGGGCCTCGTGAACGACTTCCAGAAGAAGGGCGCGCTGAAGACGATGGACTTCGCGCGTCAGACCGTGCTCGCGAACTACCCCGCCGACATCGAGAAGCTGGGCGAGATCAACGGGCACCTCTACGGCCTCATCATCAAGGCGGCCAACAAGTCGACCGTCTGGTACAACGTCAAGGCGTTCAACGACGCCGGCGTCAAGCCGCCGACGAACTGGAACGACTTCCTCAAGGCAGCGAAGACGCTCAAGGCGAGCGGCATCCCCGCCTACTCGATCGGCGGCGCCGACGGGTGGACGCTCACCGACCTGTTCGAGAACATCTACCTGCGCCAGGCCGGGCCGCAGCTGTACGACAAGCTGTCGAAGCACCAGATCAAGTGGACGGACCCGTCCGTGAAGAAGGCGCTCACGACCATGGGCCAGGTGATCAACGACACGTCGAACATCGCCGGCGGCACCTCGGGCGCGTTGCAGACCGACTTCCCGACCTCGGTGCAGAACGTGTTCGCGGCGAAGCCGAAGGCGGCGCAGGTGATCGAGGGCGACTTCGTCCCCGGCGTCCTCTCGAAGAACCCGCTCAAGCCCGTCACGGGCTACAACGTCTACCCGTTCCCGGCGGTCGGCTCGAGCGGCCCGAACGTGGTCGAGGGCGGCGGCGACGAGCTGATGATGTTCCGTGACACGCCCGCCATCCGCGCGCTCGTCAAGTACCTGGCGACGGGTGAGGCGCAGACGATCTGGGCGAAGTTCGGCGGCTACTCGGCGCCGGCGAAGACGGTGCCCGCGAGCGCGTATCCCGACGAGATCACGCGGAAGACGGCGACGGCGATCGGGAAGGCGGAGGTCTTCCGCTTCGACCTGTCCGACCTGCAACCCGCCTCCTTCGGCGGCACGGTCGGTCAGGGCGAGTTCAAGATCTTCCAGGACTTCCTGAGAAGCCCGTCCAACGTCAACGGCATCGCGTCGTCGCTCGAGTCGGCGGCCGCGAAGGCGTACGCCGCAGGTAAGTAGGGCGCTTGAGCGGGAGCTCCGGCGGAATCGCGGTGGAGCCGCCCCCTGCGGCGGCTCCACCTGCTCCCAGCAGCAGCTTCCTGCGCCGGCACGCGGTCGCGATCGGCTTCCTCCTGCCGGCGACGATCATGCTCGTCGTCTGGATCGTCTACCCGACGATCTACACGATCTGGCGGAGCTTCTTCGGTCGCAACGGCGGCTTCGTCGGGATCGACAACTACAAGGCGATCTTCACGACGCACATCCTCGTCAAGGCGATCGAGAACACCGCGATCTGGATTCTCGTCGCCCCGGCGCTCGTGACCGCGATCGGGCTCGTGTTCGCCGTCCTGACAGAGCGGATCCGCTGGGCAGTCGCCTTCAAGACGGTCGTCTTCATGCCGATGGCGATCTCGCTCTTCGCAACCGGCGTGATCTGGCACGTGATGTACATCAAGGACCCGAGCCAGGGCGCGGTGAACGCCGGGATCGGCGCCGTCCGCTCGTGGTTCGAGGCGCCGGGCGTCCTGCAGTCGGCGAACCCGTCGACGCCGACGCTCACCGGCTCGCCGCAGTCGGGCTTCGTGCTCCGCAAGCCGCTCGCCGCCGGCGGGACCGCCGCGCTCGGGCTGACGGCGATCCCGCCCGACGAGGTTCCGGCTGCCGCCAAGCAGGCGGTGGCACCGCAGTCGAAGCAGGGCGCGATCACGGGCGTCGTCTGGCGCGACTTCTCACCCGGCGGCGGCACCGCGGGGAAGGTGGAGAACGGCGAGCTCGGCCTGCCCGGAGTCGCGGTCGACCTGTTCGACTCGTCGGGGAAGAAGCTGCAGACCACGACTGCGAACGACGACGGCACCTTCACCTTCGACAACGTCAAGGGCTCGGGGCTGCGCGCGGGCGTCGACAAGTCCACGTTCGCCGCACCCTACGGCGGCGTCTCGTGGCTCGGCCCGCAGCTGATCACGCCTGCGATCATCATCTCCTACATCTGGGTGTGGGCCGGCTTCGCGATGGTGGTGATCGGCGCCGGGCTCGCCGCAATCTCGCGCGAGGTGCTCGAGGCCGCTCGCACCGACGGCGCGACGGAATGGCAGGTCTTTCGTCGCATCACGGTGCCGATGCTGGCGCCGGTGCTGAGCGTCGTCTTCATCACGATGCTCATCAACGTGCTCAAGGTCTTCGACGTGATCATCTCGATCGCCCCCGGGTCGACGCAGTCCGACGCGGCCGTGATCGCGGTGCAGATGTGGCGGCAGAGCTTCGGCGGCTCGAACAACTTCGGGCTCGGCTCGGCGATCGCCGTCTTCCTGTTCGTGCTCGTGATCCCGGTACTGCTCCTCAACGTGCGCCGCTTCCGGAGGGAGGTCTGAACGTGACGACACTCGAGGCCGAGGCTCCCGTCGTCATCCGCGACCCGTCCGAGGCGCCGGCGGCGCGCATCGGGCGCCTCGTCACGAAGCTGCCGGTGCACATCTTCCTGCTCTGCGTCGGGGTGCTCTGGCTGATCCCCGCGCTGGGCCTCTTCCTGACGTCGCTCCTGTCGCCGACCGACTACGCCAGCGAGGGCTGGTGGAAGGTGGTCGCGCACCCTCACCTCGCCACCTGGGCGAACTACGGCGAGGTCTGGAACCACACGGACATCCCGCACTCGCTGCTGCTGACGGCGGAGATCGCGATCGGCGGCACGCTCCTCCCGATCGTGATCGCGGCATCCGCGGGCTACGCGTTCGCGTGGATCGACTTCCCGGGCCGCGACTGGCTGTTCGTGATCGTGATCGCACTGCTCGTCGTGCCGCTGCAGATGGCGCTGATCCCGATGTTCAGGCTCTACAACACGCTCGGTATCTACGACACCGTGATCGGGCTGATCCTCTTCCACACGGCGTTCGGGCTGCCGTTCGCGATCTTCCTGCTGCGCAACTTCTTCATCGGGATCCCGCGCGACATCCTCGAGTCGGCACGCATAGACGGCGCCTCGGAGATCCGCATCTTCCTGCGCCTGATCCTGCCGCTCGGGCTGCCGGCGATCGCGTCCCTCGCGATCTTCCAGTTCCTCTGGACCTGGAACGACCTGCTCGTCGCGCTGACGATGGCGCAGTCGAAGCAGCCGATCACCGTCTCGATCTTCAGCCAGCTGCGCCAGTTCGGCTCGAACATCGACATCATCGCGCCGGCGTCGTTCATGTCGCTCGTGATCCCGCTCGGCGTGTTCTTCGCGTTCCAGCGCTACTTCGTGCAGGGACTGCTCGCGGGCTCCGTCAAGTAGTGGATCTCGTTCGCCGGTCCGTCGAGGTGATCCTCGCCGGGCAGTCGCCGTCCGGCGGCTACGTCGCGTGCCCCGATTTCCCGAACTACCGGTACTCGTGGCTCCGGGACGGCTGCTTCATCGCGGACGCGATGAGAGAAGCGGGGCGGGTCGAGAGCTGCGACCGGTTCCTCGACTGGTGCGCCCGGATCGTGATGCGCTCGCCGAAGGGCCCGTTCGACGCGCGCTACACACTCGCGGGCGAGCCCGACCCGACCGGGTGGCCGCATCGCCAGATCGACGGCTGGGGCCTGTTTCTCGGCACGGTCCGCCGCCGCGGCTCCGCACGCTGGGAGGAGCCGGCGGCGCACGTGACGCGCTGGCTCGCGCAGGTGTGGGGCGAGCCGTGCGTCGACTGGTGGGAGGAGCGAACCGGCCTCCACGCCGTCACGCTCTGGTGCGTGGGGAACGGCCTGCAGTCGGAGGCGATTCGCGGCGAGGCGCTCGCGCACGCACGCGACCGCCTGGACTCGTCGCTCCTCTTCGTCGGGCGGCCGGACCTCGTCGCCTGGGTCGAGGAGTCGCTCGTGTCGCCGGGCGGAGGCGTCTGGCGGAACCTCGACGACGAGTACTACGGCGGCGGGGAGTGGCTGCTGCTGACGGCGATGCTCGGCCTGGCGAAGCCCGAGCGCGCGCGCGAGTGCCTCGCGTGGATCGAGGCGCACGCGACGGGCGACGGCCGCCTGCCCGAGCAGTCCCGGGATCACCTGCTCCGGCCGGAGCGGTACGAGCCGTGGGTCGAGAAGTGGGGAGAGCCGCCGTGCCCGCTCCTCTGGTCGCACGCGATGTACCTGCGCCTCAACCATGCGCTGCGCGATCGTCGGTAGCGGGCTCGCGGCGCTCGCGTCGTATGCGACGCTTCGCCATGCCGGCTTGCCGCCGGAGGAGATCGTCGTGTTCGGGACGCACGCCGACCCGACGGAGGTGTGGCACGGACGTGCCGCCGCCATCCGGCAGCAGCGGATGCGCTCGGAGTCGGACGGGCACCTCGCGGCCCCCGGCTTCCCGGGGCTTGCGCTCCACGAGCGCTCGCTGCGCGCGCTCGCGCAAACGGTGACGAGCCGCTACCGGCCGCCGGTGGAGCTCTTCCTCGCGCACGCGGCACGGGTCCGCGCCCAGAGCGGCTGGGACGCGAGCTTCGCCGAGCGCCGCGTCGAGCGCGTGCGCGCGGTGGACGGCGGCTTCGTGGTGGACGACGACGGCCCGTTCGCGCACGTGCTGCTCGCGACGGGGCATGCCGGCCTCCTGCGCCTCCCGGGCACCGTCCACGCGTACGAGCCGCACGAGTACGAGCCGCGGGTCGCCGTCGTCGGGGCGGGCATGGCGGCGGCGACCGAATGGCTGAACGCGCTCGCCGCCGGGTCGGAGGTCGTCTCGATCCGGCGCCGCGAGCCTCTCCGCCGGCCGCTCAACGTCCCGCGCGCGTACTTTTCGAAGCGCGGGCTCGCGGGCTATCACGGCCTGCCGCCGCGGGCACGCGTCGAGCTCCTGAGCGACCTCGGCCGCCCCTCCTATCCGCCGGGCCGCGAGTGGGACGTGGACATACCCGTCGTGGCGGAGCCTCCTCCGGGGTTCCAGGTGATTGCGGCCACCGGGTTCCTGAAAGGATGGCAGGAGGACATGCTCCTCGCCGACCTCGTCGAAACGCACCGGGTCGAGACGCACGACCGGTTCATCGCGCTCGACCCCGACTCCACCGTTCCCGCCCTCACGAACGAGCGCCGCACGCTCTCCCTCGCCGGCGTCGCCGGCCAGTGGGCGTTCCCCGCAGCCGACACGATCGCGGGCGCGAAGTACGCCGCTCGCGCGTTTGCCCGCCGCGTATGTCGTACACGCTGAGAGGCCGCCTCGAGTCGCGGCTCGTCGCGACCCTCCCCCCGCTCCTCGTCGCGCTCGCGATCCACCGGTGGTGGGCGATCGAGCTCGTGGCGCTGATGCTCGTCTTCGGCGTCGCCCTCGACCTGTGCGTGTACGACCGCGTGCTCGAGTACCAGCCGGGTTGGCTCGCGCTCCCGCTCGGCGCGCTCGAGCTCGGGCTCGTCGTGCTCGCGATGCGGATGCCCGTCACCTGGAGCGCCGTCGGGCTCTTCGGGCTCGGCTGGGCGACCGCCCAGCTCTGCGGCCACGCGCTCTTCCCGCGCGTGCGGCTCGAGTACGCGGAGGGAGGCGGCGAGCTCGGCCGCGCCGGCGCACTGCTCGCGGCCTCGGTCACCGCGGTCGCGTTCGCCGGCGTCGCAGGTGCGGTCGCCGTGATCCCGCCGACGCACCACCTGCACGGCGTCGTGCAGGGCCCGCTCGTGATCGACCACGCGCAGACGCTCGTCGGCGGCACCGTCCGCGGCGGCATCCTCATCCGCGCCGACCACGTGACGCTGAAGGACGTGACGGTGATCGGCGGCGAGAACGGGATCGACGTCGAGGGCGCGGAGCACGTTCGCCTCGACGGCGTCCACGTCACCGGGGTCACGCTCGACGGCATCCACGTACGTCGCGGCTCGGTGATGGTGAAGGACTGCAGCGTGTCGTCGCCACGCGGGCCGTGGGTGCAGGGGATCGACATCTCGTTCGCGATGGACAAGGAGATGTCGATGGTGGAGGGTTGCCGCATCGACGGCGTTCGTGAGGGCATCGTCACGCACTGGACGATGGCCGAGCTGTCCCACAACCACGTCAGCGGCACGACGCTGCGCGGGATCGACATGGGCGAGATGTCGATGGGCACGATCTCGCACAACACGGTGGTCGGCTCGAAGGGCGTCGGGATCCTCTGCCTCGACCACTCGGAGTGCGAGATCGAGCGCAACACGATCACCGACGCGGCGCTGCCGATCCAGGAGCAGTTCTTCGCGCACGCGAAGCTCCACGAGAACACGATCGACTGATGGCGCCGGGGAGGTTCCAGCTCGTCGCCCGCACGGGCCATCCGAGCTTTCTCGACCTGCCGTGGGAGACGCCTCTCGAGGAGTGGGAGTCGCCGCGCCTCGTGAGCCTGATCCGCGGCATCAGCCGCCACGTCGTGCGCTTCGTCGAGTACGACGGCGCGCTCTACGCGCTCAAGGAGCTCCCGGCACGGCCCGCGCGCCGCGAATGGACGCTCCTCCGCCGGCTCGAGGGCCAGGGGCTGCCCGTGGTGGAGGCGGTCGGGATCGTCACGGGCCGCGACGACGACCTCGATGCCGTGCTGATCACGCGGCATCTCGAGTACTCGCTCCCGTACCGCGCACTCTTCTCGCGTGCGTCCGCGATCCCGGACCTGCGCACGCACCTCCTGAACGGGCTCGTCGAGCTGCTCGCGCGCCTGCACATCGGCGGCTTCTTCTGGGGCGACTGCTCGCTCTCGAACGCGCTCTTCCGCCGCGACGCCGGCGCGCTCTCCGCCTACCTCGTCGACGCGGAGACGGGCGAGCTGCACGGCCGGCTGTCGGACGGCCAGCGCGAGTACGACCTCGACATCGCACACACGAACATCGTCGGGGAGCTGCTCGACGTCGACGCCGAGGTCGGCTTGCCCGACGGGCTCGATCCCGACGAGACGGGCGCCGAGATCGTGGCGCGCTACGACGCGCTGTGGCGGGAGCTGACGCGCGAGGAGACATTCGGCGCCGACGAGCGCTACAGGCTCGACGAGCGCCTGCACCGGCTGAACGAGCTGGGCTTCGACGTCGAGGAGATCCAGCTCGACGCCACGCCTGCGGGGTACCGGCTGCATCTCGACCCGCTCGTGGTCGAGCCCGGCCACCACCGCCACCGCCTCCTGCGGCTCACCGGCCTCGACGCCCAGGAGAACCAGGCGCGGCGGATGCTGAACGACATCGCGCGCTACCGGGAGGCGCTGGAGCGGCGCGAAGGCCGGACGTTGCCCGAGTCGGTCGTCGCCTCCAAGTGGCGCCAGGAGGTGTTCCAGCCGACGATCGACGCCGTGCCCGAGCAGCTCTGGGCCGCCCTGCCGGCGGCGGAGGTCTTCCACCAGGTGCTCGAGCACCGGTGGTTCCTGTCGGAGCGGGCGGGCAAGGACGTCGGCATCGGCGAGGCAGTGCGGTCGTACGTCGGGAGCGAGCTGCCGCGCCGGACACCGGAGCGCGTCGTGCTGGAGATGCCGCCGGGCGACCGCTAGGGTCCCCGCTGGGATCGACGTCTACCGGACACCCGACGAGCGCTTCGCGGCGCTGCCCGACTGGTCCTTCGAGCCGCAGTACCTGCAGCTGGCCGCCCTCCGCATGCACTACGTGGACGAGGGGTCCGGCCCGCCGGTCCTGCTGCTGCACGGCGAGCCGACCTGGTCGTTCCTCTACCGCAAGGTGATCGCCGAGCTCGCCGGCAGCGCGCGTTGCATCGCGCCCGACTACGTCGGCTTCGGCCGCTCCGACAAGCCGGTCGACCCCGGGTGGTACTCGTACGACGCGCACTTCCTGGCGATCGAGCGGTTCGTGCGCGAGCTCGACCTGCGCGACCTGACGGTGGTCGTCCAGGACTGGGGCGGCCCGATCGGCTTCCGGCTCTGCGTCGAGCAGCCGCAGCGGGTCGCCCGGCTCGTCGTCCTCAACACGGGCATCGGCGCGCGTGCGCCGAACGACGAGTGGCTCCGCTTCCAGGCGTACATGGAGCGCGTCGGCACGGACATCGAGGCGGGGTGGCTCGTGCGCCGGACGCTGGTGCAGCCGGCGGGCGACGAGGTGATCGCAGGCTACGACGCGCCGTTCCCCGAGCCGCGCTCGCGGGTCGGCATCGTCCGCTTCCCGGAGCTCGTGGCGACATCGTCCGACCATCCGTCCGCCGCGTCGATGCTCGACGTGCGCGAGCGCCTGCGGCAGTTCGAGCGGCCGGCGCTCGTGCTCTTCGGCGCCGAAGACCCGATCTTCCCGCGCCCGGCGGCGGAGGCGATGGCGGAGCTGCTTCCGAACGCCGAGCTCGATCCCCCGCTCGAGGGCGCCGGTCACTTCCTCCAGGAGGACCGCGGCGCCGAGATCGGCCGCCGCATCGCCGCCTTTCTTTCGGCTAGATGAGCCCGGCCCGCGTCGCGTGCGTGGCCGCGGCGACGCGGGTCGACAGTGCGAGCTTGCGCAGGATGTTCGCGACGTGCCGGTGCACCGTGTGCTCGCTGAGCACGAGGATCGAGGCGATCTCACGGTTCGACATCCCGGTGGCGACGAGGCGAAGCACCTCCGTCTCGCGCGAGGTGAGGGGCGACCCGGCGTCGACCTCTGTGGGCAGGTCGCCGTGGAGGAAGCCGGCGAGCGCGCGGAACACCTCACGGCGGTCGCCCTCCCACGGCACGTGCGCGTCGCCCGCGAGCGGCACGAAGCGCGCGTTCGGCAGCAGCGACGCGAGCTCGCGGCCGCGGCCGATCGGCACCGTGCGGTCGCCGCGGCGGTGCAGGACGAGCGCCGGCACGGCGACGTGCGGGACGACCGGACGCAGGTCGGCGCCCAGGTCGAGCTCGAGGAAGATCGAGGCGGCCTCCGCGCTCGCCGCCTTCCGCTGCATCCGCGTGTAGCGCTGCAGGCGGTCGCCGCCCGCGTTCGGGTCGAACAGGCTGGCGAACATCTGCGCGGCGAGGCCCCAGTTGATCCGGGTGAACTGCACGAGCGAAGTGCGCATCGCAGCGGGGATGTCGTGCCGCGTCGCGTAGCCGCCGAAGTAGACGATCCGCTCGACCTTGAACGGGTCGCGGACCGCGAGCTGCGACGCGGCGAGGCAGCAGCACGACGAGGCGAAGACGGCGGCCCGGCCACCGACGGCGTCGATCACCGCCTCGAGCTGCCGGCTCTCGCTCTCGATCGTCGGCCTCGGCACGAGGCTGCGGTCGGAGAGCCCGCAGCCGACGCGGTCGAAGCGCACGACGCAATGCGTCTGCCCGAGCTCCGCGTAGAACGGCCGCTGCTCTGGATCGTCCCACTCCTCCTCGAGGTGCGACACCCAGCGTGGGCCGATGACGAGCGGCGGCCCGTCGCCGAACGTCGAGTAGGCGAGGCGCTTCCCCTCGAAGTCGAGGTAGCGGATCTCCTGCTGCATGGCCCTCTACGTTAGTAGCCACAACGGGCCATCTTGCAAAGATGGCCCGTGAGGATGACGCGCCGGGCCACCTGCCGCAGGCAGTGTGGAGCGATGCATGCGGAATGGGTCGACGGTCTCGTTCTCCGGCCGCTGATGGACGCCGGCTACACCGCGTGGCGCGACGGGCGCCGCGTCGGCATCGTGCGCTATCTGGACGGCGAGCTGCGTGTGGAGGCGGGCGACCTGCGCACGCGGACCGCGCTCGTCGAGCGCATGACCGCGGATCTGCGCGCAGCCGGGCTCATGCGCGAGCCCGAGTCGTCGTCGCCCGCGCCGCCGCTCGAGCAGGATACGAAGTCCGCCGCCTGACGCGGCTCAGTCCGGGATCGAGCCGTTGAAGGTGTGCCACCGCCAGCCGGCGTAGGTGTGCAGCAGCACGGCCGTCATGCGGTACGGGCTCCGCTCGCCGCCCACGAAGATGGAGCCGCGGGCGTTCACCCACGCCACCTCCGCGCGCTCGTGGATCTGCAGCTCGTCCCACTCGAAGCCGAGCTCCTCTTCGTCGCCGGCCAGGGTCTCGCCGAGGCGACGCACGGCGTCGGGGCCCTCCGCCTGCTCCCACTGGTCGGAGCCCCACATCGTCACCGACGGGTCGTCGACGACCCAGAGCGCCGCGAACGCCGCGGCGTCGCGCTCCTCGCAGAAGGAACGGAAGAGCGCGTGGAACGCGTCGGCGACCGTGACCATCGAGCCGAGCTTAGAGTGTCACCGTGGAGCAGCGGCTGAGCCTCGTCACGCTCGGCGTGCGCGACCTGCAGCGGGCGCGGGCGTTCTACGAGGCAGTCGGCTGGCGGACACGCGCCGAGCCCGGGGACGCCGTCGTCTTCTTCCAGGCAGGCGGCATGATCGTCGCGCTGTGGTCGCGGGAGTCCCTCGCCGAGGACTCGGGGGTGGAGGACGCCGGCGGCTGGGGCGGCGTGACGCTCGCCTACAACGCCCGCTCGCCGGAGGACGTCGACGCGGTGGTGGAGGAGGCGCGCCGCGCGGGCGCGCGGGTCGCCCGCGAGCCGGCCGCGACCTTCTGGGGCGGCTACTCGGGCGTCTTCGTCGACCCGGACGGGCACCCGTGGGAAGTCGCGCACAACCCGCACTGGACGGTGCGGGAGGACGGGACCGTCACGCTCGGCTGAGATACCCGGCAGGTGGCGCACTCGCGCCGAGCGCCTACAGGATCAGGCACTCCCACGGCGCGAGTCGGCGGCCCTCCCAGAGGCGCCGCGCCGCGGTCATGTTGATCACGCACGTCCTGTCGCCGCGCCGGTAGGCCCACACCCAGCGCGTCGTGCTGTCGAGCGTCTCGTAGCTCGCGTCGGTGAAGCTCCTCCGCTCGGAGACGAGGCTGCGCGTCCACGCGAGGACGCTCGACGGGTCGCCGTCCTGGCGCTCCACCTCGTGCCACGGAACCGGCGTCCGCTCGTAGTCGCGCGGCGGGTCGGCGAGGTCGACGATGCGGTCGTCGGGGACGTCGCCGTCCTGGAGCCCGATCTCGTCGCCGCCGTAGAGGATCGCCGCCCCGGGCAGCGTGAGCAGCAGGAAGAGCGCGGCGCGATGCTTGTCGACGTTCCCGTGGCCCCAGCGAGTCGCCATGCGCGAGTGGTCGTGATTCGAGCCGAACCAGAGCGGCACCCGCCCCGCCGGCAGCCGCGCGAGCGTTCGCTCGACGACGGGGCGGAGCTCGCCGATCGTGAACTCCGCGTTGAGGAAGTCGAAGTTCTGGACGAGGTCGAGGTGCAGCCAGTACGGGAACAGCTCGTCGAGCGGGACGTACGTCTCGCCCATCAGCACCGGCTTCGGGTCGTACTCGGCCGCGATGCGCTGCCACCGCTCGAAGATCTCGTGCACTTCCGGCCGGTTGCGCATGTGCCGGGCGCCGTTCCGCAGCTGCCTGTCCTTGACGAGGCCGTGCGCCACGTCGATGCGGACGCCGCGGACGCCGCGGTCGAACCAGAAGCGGAGGATGTGGTCGAACTCGTCTCGAACCTCGTCGTTCCACCAGTCGAGGTCGGGCTGCCCGGGCGCGAACTGGTGCAGGTAGTAGCGGCCGCGCCGCTCGTCGAAGGTCCACGCGCTCTCGCCGGTGAAGATCGACCTCCAGTCGTTCGGCACCCGATCCGACCAGACGTAGTACTCGGGCCGCTCCCTGAACCAGCGATGTCGGTCGGAGGTGTGATTCGGGACGAGATCGAGCCACAGGTCGAGCCCGTGCGCCCGCGCCGCCGCGACGAGGCCGTCGTAGTCGGCGAGCGTGCCGAAGTCGGGGTGCACGTCGAGGTAGTCGGCGACGTCGTAGCCCCAGTCGACGTTCGGGCTCGGATGAACCGGGCTGAGCCAGAGGGCGTCGACGCCGAGGGACGCGAGATACGGGAGGCGCGCCCGCACGCCGGCGAGGTCGCGTGCGAACGACCGCAGGTAGACCTGGTAGAGGGTCAGCCGATCGACCAGGTGTCGCCCGACGAAACGAGCGCCTGCAGGTCGCCGCCGGCGGCTGCGTCGTCGAGTTGCGTCTGCACGAGCTGGTCGTAGCTCGCACGATCGACGTCGCGGAAGACTCCCAGCGGGAGAACGCCGTCCTTCTCCCACGTGAGCTGCGCGAGCGCGAATGCGGTCGCGAAGTCGGCCTCGTCGTGGACGATGCCGGTCGCGGCGAACGGCTGCCCTTGCTCGAGGTACGTGCGCGCATCCTTCTGCTCGCGGATGTAGTCGAACTCGCCGTCGTTGTAGATGTTGCAGTTCTGGAAGACCTCGACGAGCGCGGCGCCCCTGTGCGCCGCCGCGCGGCGCAGCACGTCGGTGAGCCCCGGCTTGTCCACGTCGAGCGCGCGCGCGACGAACGTCGCCCCGGCGCCGAGCGCGAGCGCGAGGGGGTTGAACGGGTAGTCGACGCTGCCGACGGGAGTCGAGCCGGTCACCTTTCCCTGGCCCGAGGTCGGCGAGTACTGCCCCTTGGTGAGGCCGTAGATCCGGTTGTTGAAGAGCAGGATCTTCACGTTCACGTTGCGGCGCAGCGCGTGGATCAGGTGGTTGCCGCCGATCGAGAGCGCGTCGCCGTCGCCCGTGACCACCCAGACCGAGAGGTCGGGGCGCGAGACGGCGAGCCCCGTCGCGATCGCCGGCGCGCGGCCGTGGATCGAATGCATCCCGTAGGTCTGCATGTAGTACGGGAAGCGCGCGGCGCAGCCGATGCCCGAGATGAAGACGATGTTCTCGCGCGCGATGCCGAGCTCCGGCATGAAGCTCTGCACGGCGGCGAGGATCGCGTAGTCGCCGCAGCCCGGGCACCAGCGGACCTCCTGGTCCGACTTGAAGTCCTTCATCGACAGCTTCAGCTCGCTCACAGGACCGCCTCCACCGCATCCGCGATCTCACCGGCCCGGAACGGCTTGCCCGTGACGCGGTTGTAGCCGACCGCGTCGACGAGGTAGCGCGCGCGCACGAGCTGCAGGAGCTGGCCCGAGTTCAGCTCGGGCACGAGCACGCGGTCGTAGCTGCGGAGCACGTCGCCCAGGTTCGCGGGGAACGGGCTCAGCCAGCGCAGGTGCGCATGCGCGACCTTCCGCCCTGCCTTCCGCACACGGCGCACGCCCGCCTGGACGGGACCATAGGTGCCGCCCCACGAGAGCACGAGCACGTCGGCGCCTTCCTGGTGGTCGACGAGCTGCGCGGGAACCGAGATTCCCGCGACCTTCTGCGCCCGCAGCTGCGTCATCAGGTCGTGGTTCTCCGGGTCGTACGACACGTTCCCGGTCTCGTTCGCCTTCTCGAGGCCGCCGATCCGGTGCTCGAGACCGTGCGTCCCGGGAATCGCCCACGGCCGTGCGAGCGTCTCCGGGTCGCGCCGGTAGGGAAGGAATGCACCGTCGCCGTCGCGTGCGAACTCGACCTGGATCGGCTCGAGGTCGGCGATCCGCGGGATCAGCCAGGGCTCGGTGCCGTTCGCGAGGTACGCGTCCGAGAGCAGGTACACCGGCGTCCGGTAGGTGAGGGCGACGCGCGCCGCCTCGATCGCAGCGTAGAAGCAGTCGCCGGGAGTCGAGGCCGCGAGCACCGGGACGGGCGACTCGCCGTTGCGCCCGTGCAGCACCAGCAGCAGGTCGGCCTGCTCGGGCTTCGTCGGCATCCCCGTCGACGGCCCGGCGCGCTGCACGTCCACGATCACGAGCGGCAGCTCGAGCGTGACTGCGAGCCCGACCGTCTCCGACTTGAGGACGATGCCCGGCCCCGCCGAGGTGGTGATGCCGAGCGCACCGCCGAACGACGCGCCGAGCGCGGCGCCGACGGCGGCGATCTCGTCCTCGGCCTGGAAGGTGCGCACGCCGAACGCCTTGTGCTTCGCGAGCTCCTCCAGGATCGACGAGGCGGGCGTGATCGGGTAGGCGCCGAGGAAGAGATCGAGCCCCGAGAGCTTCGAGGCGGCGACGAGGCCCCAGGAGAGCGCCGTGTTGCCGGTGATCTGCCGGTAGCGGCCGGGCGGCAGCGTCGCCGGCTTCACCTCGTACTGGACGACGAACGCCTCGGAGGTCTCGCCGAAGTGATAGCCCGTGTTGAACGCCTTCAGGTTCGCGGCCGCGATCTCGGGGCGCTTCGCGAACTTCTTCTCGATGAAGCTCGTCGTCGACTCGGTCTCGCGCCCGTAGAGCCACGACATCAGGCCGAGCGCGAACATGTTCTTTGCGCGCTCGGCCTCGCGCGGGGTGACTCCGTCGACGTCCTTGAGCGCGCCGACGGTCAACGAGGTGAGCGGGACCGCGTGCAGCTGGTAGTCCGCGAGCGAGCCGTCCTCGAGCGGATTCGACTCGTAGCCGGCCTTCTTCAGGTTCCGGTCGCTGAACGCGTCCGTGTCCAGGATCAGGCTGCCGCCCTTCGCCAGGTCGCGCAGGTTCGTCTTCAGGGCGGCCGGGTTCATCGCGACGAGGACGTCCGGACGGTCGCCCGGCGTCAGGATGTCGTGGTCGGCGAAGTGGAGCTGGAAGCCGGAGACGCCGGGCAGCGAGCCCGCCGGCGCGCGGATCTCGGCCGGGAAGTCGGGGAACGTCGCGAGGTCGTTCCCGGAGAGCGCCGTCTCGGAGGTGAAGCGTCCCCCGGTGAGTTGCATGCCGTCGCCGGAGTCCCCGGCGAACCGGATCACGACCGATTCGAGCTGCTCGACCGGCTTGGCCACTTCCGGCTCGACAGTAGCACCGGGGGCCGCTCGTCCCCGCGCAGCGACGCCGCGAGCTCCGCGACCCCGTAGAGACCCACGTAGGCGAGCGCCAGGAAGCACCCGCCCGCGGCGACGAAGAGGAGTAGATGGGCGTGTGCGAACGGGTCGTCGAGCCCCTGCCACATCGTCCAGGCGACGAGCCGCGGCCGCGTCAGGACGTCCCAGCTGTTGAAGCGGTGGACGCGGCCGAGGTAGACGCCGGCGCTCGCGAGGAACATCGCGGAGAGCGCGACGGCCCAGCCCAGAAAGGCGCCGAACCTGCGGGTGACGACGATCTGCACGAGCAGGAGCGAGGCGAAGCCGAGCGCGAGCGCGGTGAAGGCGAACGAGGCGAGGATCGCCGCGTCGACGAGGCGGTGCCGGTCGCCCAGGTGCACGAAGTCGGTGACCATGTACGGCGCGTTCGGCAGGAAGACGAGCCAGGCCGCGCCGAGCGCGAGCAGCTCCGCCAGCGTGTGCCGGCGCCGGTAGGCGGCATAGAGAAGCAGCGCGAAGAGGAGCGGCGCCCAGGCGAGGCCGAGGTTCCAGACGAGGTAGCGGAAGCCGCCGGGGCCGTAGAGGTGGCGCCGCGCGAGCACGAGCGCGATGCAGAACACGGACGCTCCGAGGAGTGCGAGGACCGGCAGCCAGACGCGGGCGCGCATGCCCACAGGGTAGGCGCTCAGGCCGGGACGGTGGCGGCGCCTGCGAGCCTGCCGTCGCGCAGGGCGATCCTGCGGGGCGCGCGCGCCGCGAGCGATGCATCGTGCGTGGCGACGATCACCGTCGATCCGTGCTCCGCGGCGAGGCTCGCGAGCAGGTCGACGATCTCGCCGCCGGTGGCGGAGTCGAGGTTGCCGGTCGGCTCGTCGGCGAGCACCACCCGCGGCTCCACCGAGAGCGCGCGGGCAATCGCGACCCGCTGCTGCTCGCCACCGGAGAGGTGCGCCGGCAGGTGGTCGGCACGGTCCGCGAGCCCGACCTCGACGAGCAGCTCGAGCGCCCGCGTCCGCGTCCCGCCGGCCGGCGCGAGCTTCGCCTCGACGTTCTCGAGCGCGGACAGCGTCGGGATCAGGTTGAACTGCTGGAAGACGAACCCGAACGAGCGCAGGCGGAGCTCGGCGAGCGCCGAGTCGGGGCGGCCGACGAGGTCGGCGCCGTCGAGCTCGATCGTGCCGGCGCTCGGCCGGTCGAGTGCGCCGAGCAGCTGAAGCAGCGTCGTCTTCCCGGAGCCGCTCGGCCCCTCGAGCGCGACGAATTCGCCCGCGGCGATCTCGAGGTCGACGCCGTCGAGCGCGCGCACGATCGCCGGGCCGCGCTGAAACACCTTCGCGACGCCACGCAGCTCGTACAGCGAGCTCATTCGACCTGCCTCAGCGCGTCGGCCGGACGGAGGCGCGCTGCGCGGAGCGCGCCCGCGGCCCCGGCGACGAGGCCGCCGAGCACGGCGAGCCCGAACCCGATCGCGACGATCGTGACGCCGACGGGCGCCGTCAGCGACACGCTGCGCGTCGCGGTGCGGACGGTGCTCACGCCGAGGTTCGCGAAGTCGCTGCCGGTGGTCGAGCTGGCGTCGAGCGACGGGCCGAAGGCGTCGACGGCGAGCGCGACGGCGATGCCGAGCGCGATCCCCAGGATCCCGCCGAGGAGCCCCTGGGCGAGCGACTCCCCGGCGACCTGCCGGACGACCATGCGCTGCGTCCATCCGAGCGCCTTGAGCGTGCCGAGCTCGCGCACCCGCTTACCGACGGACGAGAGCGCAAGCAGCGCCGCGAGCAGGAACGCGGCCGCTGCGGCGAGGATCGAGAGCGCGAGGCCGAGATCGCGCGAGAGGTTCGACGCGTCGACGAGCGACCCGCTGATCGCGTCGGCGACGTCCTTCGAGCTCGCCACCTGCGCCTGCGGCACCGCCTGCTGGATCTCCTGCTTCACGCGTCCGACCTGGCTCGAGGAGGTGGCATGGACGAGCACCACGTTCGCGCGCCCCTGCTGACTCGCGAGTGCCTGCAGCTTCTTCAGCGGCAGGTAGACGTCGGCGCTCTGGCCGCCGAGCGGCGGGCTGACGAGCCCGACGACGGTGAACTTCGTGCCGTTCAGGTTCAGCACCGAGCCGACCTTCAGCGAGTGCTTCGCCGCGTAGCTCGTCGCGACGAGTGCCTCCTCGCCGCCGGCCGCGGCAAGGAAGCGCCCCTTCGTCACCTGCGCCTTCGTGACGACGCCCATCGTGGGCGTCGTCTGGTCGACCCCGCCGATCGTGTACGCGCTCGTCGTGATGTTCGTCTGCGGCGGGTTCAGCACCTGGCGGAGCGTCTGGCCCGGCGCGGTGAAGCGCGTGCGGAAGCGGCGCATGGACGCCGGCAGGCACTGCTGGAAGGCTGCGCGCCTCGTCGCGTCGCCCTGCGTCCCGCTCCCGCCTCCGCCGCCGAAGCCACCGCCGCCGCCCGAGCCGCCGCCGAAACCGCCGCCGCCGGTGTCGCCCTGGCCCCTACCGAGGGTGACGCCGAGCTTCTGGAGGCAGGCCTGCATCTTGGCGAAGTCGGCCGCGGTCGGGCGCGGCAGGTTCCGCTGGATCTGAAAGGTCTTCGCCTGGGTCTTGAGGGTCGCGACGATCTTCGGCACGACCCCCTCCTGATGCTCCGCGAGGAGCGTGAGTCCGGTCGTCGTCTTCGCGACGCCGGGAAGCGACGCGATCTGCCGGGCGGCGCTCTGCTGGAAGGTCAGCTGCGTGCCGGGCAGGAAGAAGTCGTGCACGAAGTGCGTGCCCGGCTTCCCCAGCTTCGAGAGGTCGGTCAGGACCGAGCTGTTCGACTGGATCAGGTCGCGGTTCCCGCCGCCCGGCCCACCGCCGAAGCCGCCGTTCGACTGCTGCTGCGGCTGCAGCGTCACCGTGAGGTCGGTGCCGATGCCGGCGAGCGGGTCGAGCGTCGAGTGCTGCGCACGGTCGAGGCCCCTCGAAAGGCTCGCGATCGCCACGACGAGCGCGACTCCCAGCCCGAGGCCGACGAGCGTCACGATCGTGCGCGCCCGTCGCCGGAGGAGCTCGTTGCGGAGGTACCGCAGGTAGAACACGACTCCGAACGAAACCAGCGCCGCCTGAGAGATCCATAAGAACATCGCGGGGCGGCTCTCGCCGCCCCGCGCTTTCCCTCGGTACGGACGCCGGCGCTACGCGGGGACGAGCTCTCGCTCGGCGCGCAGCCAGTTCTCGACGGGGTCTCCGCCCTCCTCGAGATGGATGTAGTACGCACGCGTCGCGACGTGCTCCCACGTGAGCACGATCGGCTTGGTCGCAGCCGCCTTCTTCGTGCGGCGCGTGACGGTTCTCTCGGCTGCCGGCTTCTTCGTCGCGGCGGCCTCGGTGGCCTTGCGGGGCATAGCTGACCTCCTTCGGTCGTCGCCAGGTTGCCCTCACCCCTTCGCGGACCGCGAGGGCAACCCTGCAACTCCCGCTAGCCCGTCGCCTCACCAGCGAGACCGCACGAACGCCGCGGGGCGTTACGCCGGGATCGTCTCGGGGTCGCGCGACGGCTCGATCGCCTCGCCGGGGCGCACCGAGCGCCGCAACGGCACCTCCCGCAGAAACCAGGTGAGCGCGAACGCGGCGATCGAGAACGCCGCCGCGGTCAGGAACACCGGGTGCAGCGCCGCCGCGAACGCATGCGAGAACGCCTCGTGCGAGCGCTCGGGCAGCTGCTTGATCCCGGCGGGGTTGATCGTCTTCGGGATGTTCGCGCCGCGCGGCAGCCGGTTCGCCAGCTCCACGTGCACGCGGCTCGCGAAGATCGTCCCGAAGAGCGCGACGCCGATCGAGCCGCCCACCTGGCGGAAGAGGGTCGAGCCGCTCGTGGCCACGCCCATGACGGACACGTCGACGGAGTTCTGCACCGCGAGCACGAGGACCTGCATGACCATCCCGAGACCGAGGCCGAGGATGCACGCGTACACGGCCGCGACCCACGTGCTCGTCCCGGCATGCAGCTGGGAGAGCAGGAACATCGCGACGACCATCAGGGCCGTGCCGGCGATCGGGAACATGCGATACCGCCCCAGCTTCGAGATGAGCTGGCCGCTCACGATCGAGGTGACGAGCACGCCCGCCATCAGCGGCGTCAGCTGCAGGCCGGAGACGGTCGGGCTCGAGCCCTTCGTCACCTGGAGGTAGAGCGGCAGGTAGGTGACCGCGCCGAAGAGGGCGAAGCCGACGATGAACCCGATCGCGCTCGTCAGCGAGAACGTGTGGTTCGAGAACAGCGAGAGCGGGAGTATCGGCTCTTCCGCGCGCGACTCGACGTAGAGGAACGCCGGCACGAGCACGATGCTCGCCACGATCAGCCCGATCACCTCCGCCGAGCTCCATGCCCACGTCGTTCCGCCGAGGCTCGTGAAGAGGACGACCGCCGCAAGCGCCCCGGCGAGCAGCGCCGCGCCGAGGTAGTCCATCGCGTGACGCGTGTGCACCTCGCGCGTGTGGAACGCGATCGCGATCACCGAGAGCGCGACGGCGCCGACCGGGAGATTCACGTAGAAGATCCAGCGCCACGAGAGGTTGTCGACGAAGAAGCCGCCGAGCAGCGGGCCGATCACCGTCGAGAGACCGAAGACGGCGCCGAAATAGCCCTGATACTTGCCGCGCTCGCGCGGCGGGATGATGTCGCCCACCACGGCGAGCGTCACCACCATCAGGCCGCCGGCGCCGAGCCCCTGCAGCGCCCGGAACGCGATCAGCTGCGCCATCGACTGCGCGAGACCGCAGAGCGCCGACCCGATCAGGAAGATCACGATCGCGCTCTGCAGGATCTTCTTGCGCCCGTAGAGGTCGCCGAGCTTCCCGTAGAGCGGCCCCGTGATCGTGGAGGCGAGGAGGTACGCCGTGACGACCCACGAGAGGTGGGCGATCCCACCCAGGTCGCCGACGATCGTCGGCAGCGCCGTCGAGACGATCGTCTGGTCGAGCGCGGCGAGGAGCAGGACGAGGAGGAGCGCGACGAAGATGAGGCGGACGCGGGGCTGCTCGTTCGGCATCCCGGGACGTTAGCAGACATCACGCAACTATTGCATTATGCAATGATTCTCCCGTGGCCCCCCGCGCACCGGACCCGACCGCGATTCTCGACGAGCTCGGCCGCCTGCTCCGGCAGCTCACCCGCCTCTCCGGCGGCGCCGACGACAAGGCTCCGCCGATGACCGCGACGCAACGCATCGCACTCGTCGAGCTCGGCGCCGACGGGCCGCTCCGCGTGAACGACCTGGCCCACCGCATGGGCACGAGCGCCGCGACCGCGAGCCGTGCCGTCGACGTGCTCGAGACACTCGGCCTCGTCGTCCGCGCCCCGGACACAACCGACCGCCGCGCGCTGAGCATCGAGCTGACGCGGTCGGGGCGCCGCCTCCTCGACGAGCGGCTGCGACGCGCTGCCGACGCATTCGAGCCGGCGATCGTCGCTCTCTCGGCCGCCGAGCGGCGCACGCTGCTCGTGCTGCTCGAGCGAATGACGGGTGCCCTGCGGCACGGGCCCGACCGGCGGGACTAGACGCTCAGCCGTCTGCGTGCTTCAGCGCCGACTCCCGCCGCTGTGCATCTGCGAGCGACAGCTCGCCCGAGCAGACGCGGCGGTTGAGCTCGTTCTCGATTGTGTCCACCGCGGCCGCGCGCGGGTACGGCTCCGGCCAGAGGTTGCGCGGGTCGACCGGATCGCCGCCCAGCTCGAGGCTGATCAGGTGGTCCTCCTGGAACGCCGACGGAGGACCGCGGAGACGGTACTGGCGCAGCCCCTTCGCCTTGAGCGCGTTCGTGTAGGCGACGGGCGGGCGGATCGTGCGAGTCCAGCCGTGCCTGCAGATCGTGGCGTCGACCGTCGACTGCGTGACGTCCGGGTTGAGGACGCCGGGCGTGAGCACCCAGCTCGCCCGGACGACGAGCCCGCCCCGGGAGCCCGCGCCGAGACAGCCCGGCAGGATGCTCGCGGCGACAACGGCGGCCGCGGCGAGAAGAGCGAGCTCGACGAGGGAGAGGCGCACCACGTCAACGGTACGAATGCAGCTGCCAAGCGCAATCGTCCTTTCGCAGCCGGCACGAAATCGTGACACTCCTGACGCAATGCCGTACACCGCGCGTCCCGACCTCTACGACGTCGAATACGCGTTCAAGGACTACGCCGCAGAGGCCGCGGCGCTCGAGCGAGCGATCCGCGCCCGTGCACCCCGGGCACGCACACTCCTCGACGTCGCCTGCGGCACGGGCCGGCACCTGGAGCACCTGCGGTCGAGCTTCGACTGCGAGGGAGTCGACCTGGACGAGGGCCTGCTCGAGATCGCCCGGTCGCGCCTCCCCGGTGTTCCGCTCCACCACAGCGACATGCGGAGGCTCGACCTCGGCCGCCGCTTCGACGTCGTCACGTGCCTGTTCAGCGCGATCGGCTTCGTCGGCGGGCCGGAAGGGCTCGCCGACGCTGCAGGCGCCCTCGCGCGCCACGTCGCCCCGCGCGGGCTGCTGCTCGTGGAGCCGTGGATCACGCCCGATGCATGGGTCCCCGGCCGGCCGCACGTCCTCGCGCACGACGAGGAGGGGCTCGCACTCGCGCGCGTGACATTGAGCGGCCTGCGCGGCGACCGGATCTCGACAACGGAGATGCACTATCTCGTCGCGACACCCGACGGCGTCGACCATTTCGTCGAGCAGCACGAGCTGTACCTCTTCACACACGACGAGCTGCGGCGCGCGTTCGAGTCGGCCGGCCTCACGGCGGAGCTGGACCCGGAGGGCCCGATCGGCCGCGGCCTCTGGGCCTGCACGCCGCGTTCGTGCTAGACGGAGTCGCCCGCGAGCGACCACACGACCACGGCGAGCCACGGCACGCCGATCACGTCGGTCTGCAGGCCGAGCACGAGCACCGCCGCGAACGCCGCACCGAGCCACGGTCTCCTGCGCAGCAACGCCCGCAGGACGACGAGCGACCAGACGACGAAGACGAGGCCGCCGAGGAGCCCGGTCTCGACACCGAGCTCCGTGTACGTCGACTCTCCGGCCTCGACCTTCACGTGCGTCCGCACGGCGGTGACACCCGAGTTGCCGAGTCCGAACCCCCACGGATGCTTCGCGACCGCCTTCGCGCCGTCGCGCAGGCTTGCGAGGTGCTCGCGCGTCGACGACTCGTTCGCGGCAGTGGGGTCGTGTGACGTCTCCGGATGCTTCTTCGCGTTCTCCTCCTGCTGGCGCAGCTCCACCGCAGTGAAGTGCGTGCGCGGCGCGAAGTGGTCGTAGCCCTTCACGAACGCGAGCCCGATGGCAACGACGGCGACGGCGTAGCCGAACGGCCGCCATGCGCGCCGCTGCACCGCGAGGACGAGCAGGCCCGCGACCAGCGCGATCAGCGCGGCCCTCGTGTGCGACCAGAGGACCGCAGCGAACAGGAGAAGCGCGAGCGGGACGGCCCAGGGTCGCCGGAGCGGCACGAAGAAGAGCGCGAACACGAGCAGGTAGGCGGAGGCGAGCGGCGACAGGAAGGTCGACGTGAGCCGCCGGAAGACGACTCCGTTGCCCGTGTTGTAGACGAAGTTCTCGGGCAGGTGCGAGAGCCCGACATAGTCGAGCCCGAGCTGATGCTGATACCAGCCGGCCGCCCCGCGCCACCACGAGAGCGGCACCGCGTACACGTCGACGAGGCCGTAGGCGGCCACGCCGGCCGCCGTGGCGAGCACGACCCGGCACAGCACCGTTCGTTCGCGCTCCGTCAGGTCGAGGCCACGGCCGAGAAAGTACGCGGCGACGGGGAACAGGTCGTGCCGTGCCGCGTAGAGGACGCCCTTGTGCGTCGCGCCTCCGCCGAGCCACGACTGCGGCAGCACCCCGTAGAGCACGACGAGCGCGCCGAACGCGAGCGCGAGCCAGTCGGCGGGCGACGCCCTGAACGGCAGCCCGCGCCGCGCGGCGACGACGAGCGTGAGCGCCGCCAGGAGCAGAGCCTCCTTCCACGCCGAGATCGCCGTCAGCGCCGCGCCGCGGACCCCCGCCCGCCAGAGCAGCGCCATGACGAGGTTGTGGAGCGCAAGCCCGACGACGAGGACGTAGAGGGCGAAGACGGGACGCCGAAGCGTCATGCAGGACCGATCCCGATCAGGGTCATCCCGCGATTCAGTACACGCACCTCGTAAGGAAAGAGCGACGCGAATGCCTTTGGCCCGAGCGGGTCGAGGACGTCGTCGAACGGAATGAGACGCTCGCGCGCCGGGGCGGGCAGCCAGTGCACGAACGGAAGCAGCGTGTGCACCTCGAGGGGGAAGAAGCGGTTCGGCGTCGTCACGAAGACGCGGCCGGCGACACGGCAGAGCTCGTGGACGAATCGCCGCTGGCCGTCGCGCCCGCCGGCGACGTGCTCGACGACCGCGTTCGAAAAGCCGAGGTCGAACGCGCCGTCGGCAAACGGCAGGTCGCGGCCGTCGGCCCGAACCGCGCGCACGCGCGGGAACGCCGCAGCGAAGCGGTCGAGCTCTGTGTGACCGACCCCGGTGACGCGCTCGGGCCACGGGTACATCGCCTCGAAGAAGTTGTCGCTCGACCCGGACCCGAAGGGCGCGTCGGTCACGCCGACGTCGACCACCGTCGTCTCCGGCCCGGGCTCGAGGAGGTCGAGGAACAGTCGGAGCTTCCGCTCGCGGCTCGCGAGCGAAACCTGCGACGCGACCCGGCGCAGCATCGAGTGAGCCTACTTCTACACTCGGATCGTGGTCCGCGCCGAGCTCCGCCCGAAAGGGCCGTACTCCCTCCGCCTCTCCGGGCAGCTCGCGAGCGATGCGACCCGCGTGGTCTCGGGCGGCACCTACCGGGCGACGGTGCGCGCGGACGAGAGGCTCGAGCGCGTGCATGCGCTCCAGCGGCCCGACGGCCGGGTCGTGGTCGCAGCCGAGAGCGAGGCCGGCGTCGAGCACGTCCGCTTCGCGCTCGGCCTCGACGACGACCACTCGGAGTTCCTGCGCCGGTTCGCGCGAGACCCGCTGCTCGGCGAGACGCTGCGGCACGTGCGCGGGCTGCGGCCGATGCGCACCGGCACCGTTGCACAGGCGCTCCTGCGTGCGGTTGCAGGACAGCTGATCCAGGCCGGCCGGGCGCGCGAGATCGAGCGAACGGTGATCCGCGCGGCGGCCCCGGCACTCGGCGGGCTCCACGCCGCGCCGACCGCCGCCGAGCTCGGCCGCTTCGCACCGGCGGAGCTCGGGCGACTCGGGCTCGGCGCCCGCCGCGCCGGGGCTCTCGTCCGCCTCTGCCGCGGCCTCGATCTCGAGGCGCTGAAGCGCCGTCCGACCAGCGCGGTCGTCGCGCGCCTGACGCGGGAGCGGGGTCTCGGCCCGTGGTCGCTCGGCATCGTCTGTTTGCACGGGTTGGGCCGCTACGAGCACGGGCTGTACCGCGACCTCGGTCTCGCGAAGCTCGCGGGAGCGCTGTGGGGCCGTCACGTCGAGCCCGAGGAGACCGACGAGCTGCTCTCACCCTACGAAGAGTGGGCCGGGCTCGCGAGCGTGTACCTCCTGGCAGGGTTCCGTCGCGGTTTCGTACGCTTGCCTCTTGCAGCCTGACGTCCGCATCGTCCACGACCCGCAGGCGACGGTCGGTGAGCTGCTCGCCGAGCAGGCGAGACGCGGCGGCTCGATCGTGCTCACCGGCGGCTCCGGCGTCGCGCGCGCGTACCGGCGTGCCGCGGAGCGGACGCCCGACTGGGGCCGCGTGACGCTCTGGTGGGGTGACGAGCGGTGCGTGCCGCCGGACGACGAGCTCTCGAACTACCGCCTCGCGAAGGAGTCGCTGCTCGACAACCTCGAGGTGCAGCCACGCGCAATCCATCGCATCCGGGGGGAGGCACCGCCCGCGGAGGCGGCGGCCGAGCTCGCTGCGGCGCTCGAAGGGATCGAGCTCGACTTCCTCCTGCTCGGGCTCGGGCCCGACGGCCATATGGCCTCCCTCTTCCCCGGCTCGCCGCAGCTCCAGGTCACCGACCGCCGGGCCGTCGACGGGCCGGCGGGGCTGGAGCCGTTCGTCCACCGCGTCACGCTCACGGTCCCGACCATCCAGTCGGCGGTCAGGATCGTGTTCATCACGAGCGGCGAGTCGAAGGCGGACGCTGTCGCGCGCGCGTTCTCGGGCGAGGTGACACCCGACGTCCCGGCGAGCCTGACCCGGAATGCACCGGTTCCCGTCGAGGTCTTCCTCGACGAAGCCGCAGCAGCGAAGATGGATGCGGCATGACGACCCCGAGACCCGAGGCGCAACGCCCCGCCGACGTCCTCGAGCTCGACCGGCCCGAGCAGCTGAAGGCGCTCGGGCACCCGCTCCGGCTCAAGGTCCTGCAGGCGCTCGGCGAGTCGGAGGAGCCGCTGACGAATCGCGAGCTCGCCGCGCGCCTCGACGTCGATCCCGGCCATCTCCATTTCCACGTGCGGATGCTCCACCGCGCGGGGCTGATCGAACGCATCGACGGCAGCGGGCGCGAGAAGCCGTACCGCGCCGTCGCCAAGCACCTCAAGGTCGGAGCGGAGATCCGCGCCACCGGCGCGGCGAGCGAGCTGCAGGCGGCGCAGCTACGGGAGCTACAGCGCGGGTTCGAGGCACATGCCGCGAGCGGCGACTTCCGGAGCGCGCAGGTGCACTCCCGCCTCGACGTCGAGACGGTACGGACGCTCGTCCGTGGTCTCGTCGACCAGCTCACGGAGCTCGAGGACGAGTCGCAACCGCTGCAGACGATCACGATCGCCTTCCATCCCGCGATCGAGCAGGGCGAGCCCTGAGCGGGGCCCGGGCGCGACGCGCCCGGGCCGAGGCGCGATCAGCTCTTCTGCATCACCTTCTGGACGCGCTGCTCGACCTGCTCGCGCGGCTGGCCGGTCTTCTTCTGGACGCGGTCGACGATCTGGTCCGGGTCGTCGCCCGCGTCCTTCATGTCGTCGTGGGTGAGCTCGTCGAACTCGTCCACGAGCCGCTTCTTCAGCTCCGGAGCACGCTCCCGGATCTGCTGCTTCAGCATGTCGTCGAGACCCATCTCGAACCTCCCGGCGTTTGAGGGACGCTCCCTCACCTACCCGGGAGCCGGCGCCCGTAACCCGCGCGCCGGGAGGACGTCCGACGCCGGCAGCTCGATCTCGACCCCGCGCCTGCGCGCGAGCAGGTCGAGGACGAGGGCCGTGTCGGCGACGGGCGCGTCCTCGAGGAATGCCTCGCGCGTCTCGAAGCTCGCGACCACCGACTCGACCGCCTCCGCATAGGCGACGACGTCCGCAACGCTGATCGCCGTGAGCGCGTCGGCGACGTCATGCGGGAAGTCGTCGCGCTCCCGCAGCCCGCTCGCGACGTGTCGTGCCTCCTGCCCACGGCCGAGAGCGAGCAACGCGAGCGTCGCTGCGTAACGACCGATCGGCGAGTCTGCGGAGGCGGTGCCGACCTCGAGCGCCCAGCGCGCGAGCTCGTCGACCGCGGGCTCGTCGCCGGCAAGGAGCGACGCCTTGATCGCTCCGATCGGCCTGCCCCACGACTCCCCGCCCCGCCAGCTCTCGCGCCAGCGTGCCGCCGCTCGGCGGAACCACTCGCCCGACGACGGGTCGCCGGTCATCAGGAGCCCGAGCGCGGCGGCGTACGCGACGTTCCCCTTCTTGACGAGCGCGCGCTCGTCGAGCTCGCCGTGCTGCTCCGCGTACCGCGCCTGCCGATCCTCGACGAAGGAAGCCCAGTCCACCGGGCTACGTTGTACACGTGCCGACGCCGTTCCACGGACGTGTCTTCCACACCGACCCTGGCATCGTCTTCACGCCGCGCGCGACGACGGAGCGGCTCGTCGATGCCGCGCTCACCCGGATCGGCGACCGGCCGGCGCGGGTGGCGGACGTCGGTACGGGAGCCGGCGCGATCGCGATCACGCTCGCCCTGCAGGCGCCGAAGGTCGAGGTCTGGGCGAGCGACACGTGCGGGCGCGCACTCGCGCTCGCGTCGAAGAACGCGGAGCGGCTCGGAGCGCGTGTGCACCTCGTGCACGGCGACCTCCTCGACGGGCTGCCGCGCGACCTGGACGCGATCGTCGCGAACCTCCCTTACCTGGCGCCACGGGCAGAGGGCTGGGCCGACGAGCCATGTGCGGCCGTCTTCTCGACCGGCGTCGGGCTCGACCACTACCGGCGGCTGCTCGCCGGCGCCGGTGACCACCTGGGCGAGGACGGTGGCGTGCTGATCCAGTTCCACGGCGAGGTGCTGGAGGCGGAGCGGAGCGAGCTGCCGTGGCTCCGCGCCCGGCTCGAGTCACTGGTCGCCGCCGCTGCGTAGAAGAGCCCCCGGCCGTCCGCCGGATCGGGTATTGTGCGTCCTGCGCCACGCGAAGGGGATTCAGCCGCTGGCGCACCCTTTGAGGAGTCGGCACGGCAGGCGTGCCGTACGCATTGTCAGAAACCACCACGCAATCTCCGATCGAGTCGGAGGCAGCGTCGGCCATGCGGGCCGACGCGCTCCGCGCAGAAGCCTGGGCCGGCGAGCCCTTCCTTCGCTCCGACGAGGAGACGGAGGTCACGCTCGCGCCAGGGACGGCGCGCCGGCGCGCCCTCGACGACGCGCTCGCCGAGATCGACTCCGGCCTGAAGACGCCGTCGAGCGAGTGGAAGGTCCGCTACGCGCTGCTGCTCGGCCTCGAGCGCGTCCTCTCCGAGAAGCCGCCGCACCTGGCTTCGGGCACCGAGCTCCGCCGCCACCAGGTCGACGCGCTCGCCGGGATGCTCACGGAGCTGATCGCGGCCGTGCAGAAGGGCGAGAACGGCAACGGCCACGCGAACGGCGACGAGCCGCCGGAGGAGGACGACGAGCCGGAGGACGAGCTCGAGCTCGGAGGCGACACCGAAGACGAGGCGCCGCTGCCGCTCCCGGTCGAGGAGGATCCCGGCTCGGTTCGCCGCTACCGCTTCCGCCACCCGACCGCTTCCGGCAAGACGATCGCGGCCGCCGGCTTCGTCGAGGCCGCCCGTACCGAGGGCGTGCTCATCCTCACGCACCGCCGCCTGCTCGTCGACCAGTTCCGCCGCGAGCTGACCGAGCACGGCTACCGCGACCGGCTCACCGAGGCGATCCTCGAGGGGCACACGGCGAAACGGCCGGCGAGCCCGATCACGATCCAGACGTACGCCTGGTTCGCACGGCACGTCGGCGAGCTTGCACGCGACGCGTACCAGCTCGTGATCTGCGACGAGGCGCACACCGCGCTCGGCGAGAAGACGTCCGCCGCCATTCGCTCGCTGTCGGAGCCGATCTACGTCGGCATGACGGCAACCGAGGAGCTGATCGCGAAGCAGGTCTCCGACGTGTTCCCCGCGTCGGTCGACGACCTGCCGCTCGCCGACGCGGCCCGCCGCGGGCTGATCGCGCCCCTGCGCTGCCTGCGCGTCCCGCCCGTCGCGGCGATCAACCAGGTGCCGATCGTCGGCGGCGACTTCGAGGAGCGCGCCCTCGCCCAGGCCCTCGACCACGAGGCGCTCAACATGGCGGCGGCGACGCTCTACCGCGAACGGTTCGGCGATACGCCGGGCGTCGTCTACGCGGCCGGCGTCGACCACGCATACAACCTTGCGACCGCGTTCCGCGCCGCCGGGATCAAGGCCGAGGCCGTCTCCGGGCGAACGCCCCCGGTCAAGCTCGCGGAGATCCTCGCCGGGTACGAGCGCGGCGAGATCGACGTCCTGATCAACGCAATGCTGCTCGCGGAAGGCTGGAACTCGCCGCGCGCGACCGTGATCATGCACCTCGCGCCGACGGCGTCGAAGCGTGTCTACCAGCAGCGCATCGGCCGCATCATGCGCATCCACCCGCGCAAGGAAGCGGGAATCGTCGTCGACTTCACCCCGAAGGCGGCCACGCACAACGAGCGTGTCGTCTCGCTGCACTCCCTGCTCGACGCCGACTTCTACCGCGAGGGAGCGCGCGTGACGCCCGCGCCGAGGCGGCGGATGCAGCGGCGGGCCCGCCGGAAGCTGACGCCGGCGCCGTGGCTCGTTCCGGTCACACCGGACGTGCTGCGACGCAAGCGCGTGATCGCCCGCGAGTGGCAGCGCGTCGACCCGAAGTTCCTCGACGAGGACGAGCAGGAGTTCTGGGGCGAGATCGCGGGCCGGCAACTGCGGTTCGACGAACGCGCGGCCTTCGTCGAGAAGCTCACCGCTCGCGGCGCGTCGAAGCGCGCGATGGAGACGTTCCTCTCCACATGCGCCGCGCAGAACCCGAATCGGCGGCTGCGCCTGATCGCGCTCGCAGACCGCGTTTCGATGCGCGTCGAGCGCGCGGATTTCGACGATCTCGTCACGCTCGTCTCGCAGGCGCCTCCCTGGGAGAAGGATCGCGCCGCCGGCGTGCGCATCCTGCTGCGCGCGATCTCGGAGGCGAAGCCCGACGCGCCCGACCAGATCCTCGCGCGGTGGACGTGGCGCCTCTCGCGCGCCGTTCGCAAGCAGCTCGACCGCAAGGCGTCGCAGGAGTACCCGGACGCGAAGCGGCTGCTCGGGGCGCTCGCCAACTCACGCGGGCACCGGCACGAGGAGAACGCCGCCAAGCTCGTGAACGCGGCGCTCGAGATGCCGCGCGAAGTGGGCGCCGCGCTGCTCGCGTCCGCCGAGGGCTACACGCCGCGCGCCTCGCAGCTGCTCGACGCCGCACGCGAGCGCCTCGGGACGATCAACGAGGTCGCCGGCTGGATCGCCGAGAACCTCCCGCAGCCGAAGACGGGCCCCTCGCGTACGCGGCGTCGGCGCCGCCGCAAGAAGAAGACGGCGGAGACGGCCGCCCCCACGCCGGAGACGACCCAGACGACGCCGCAGGACGGCCAGAGCGCCGAGGCTTCGCCCGGAGCCGACGAGACGCCGGCGCCGAAGAAGCGACGCCGCCGGCGCAAGAAGCCGGCCGGCGACGCGGGCGAGAGCACAGAGCCGCCCGCGCCCGAGCTTCGGGCAGAAGACGCGGCGTAACATCCGCGACATCCGCGCGTCGGTAGAAGGACCAGATGGTCCTCCTGCTCGGCATCGGCCTGCTCGCGGGCGTCGTCACCGCGATCTCCCCGTGCGTGCTGCCGGTGCTCCCGATCCTCCTCGCGGGCGGCGCGGCGGGCCGAAGCCCCCTGCGCGTGATCGCCGGGCTCGTCGTGAGCTTCAGTGTCTTCACGCTGTTCGCGACGTGGATCCTCGACCAGCTCGGGCTGCCCCAGGACACGCTGCGGAACCTCGCGATCGCGTTCCTGTTCGTCCTCGCCGCGATGCTGCTCGCGCCGCGGATCGCGATGCTCGTCGAGCGGCCGCTCGCACGCTTCTCCGCCATTCGCCCGCGCGGCGCGGAGGGCGGCGGCTTCCTGTTCGGCGTCACGCTCGGCCTCGTCTTCGTGCCGTGCGCCGGGCCGGTTCTCGCGACCGTCACGGTCGTAGCGGCGAACGAGGACGTCGGCGTGCGGGCCGTTCTGCTGACGCTCTTCTACGCGGTCGGCGCCGCGCTGCCGATGCTCGCGATCGCCTACGGCGGCCGCGAGACGGCCGCTCGCCTGAGGCAGCATGCCCGGTCGGTCAGGCTCGTCTCGGGCGCGGTCGTCGCCGTCGTCGCGCTCGGGCTCGTCCTCCATCTGGACGACGACCTGGCCACCCTGACCCCCGGCTACACGTCGTTCCTGCAGACGAAGATCGAGGACAACGCGACGGCGAAGCGCGAGCTCGCGAAGGTGCGCGGCGGGGGCGCCGCGCTCGCCGCAGCCCACACCACCTCGCAGAAGGGGCTTCCCGACTACGGCAACGCGCCCCCGTTGCACGCCGACGGCGCCTGGATCAACTCACCGCCGCTCTCGATCGCTTCGCTGCGCGGCAAGGTCGTGCTCGTCGACTTCTGGACGTACTCGTGCATCAACTGCCTGCGCACGCTGCCGCACCTCAAGGCGTGGTGGGCGGCGTACCACGACAAGGGGCTCGTGATCGTCGGCGTTCACACGCCGGAGTTCGCGTTCGAGCACGTCACCTCCAACGTGCGAGCGGCTGTGAAGCGGCTCGGCGTCGGCTGGCCGGTGATGCAGGACAACCGTTATCGCACGTGGGACAGCTACGCGAACCAGTACTGGCCGGCCGAGTATCTGATCGACAGGCACGGCCGCGTGCGGCACACACACTTCGGCGAAGGCGAGTACGACCAGACGGAGGCGCTGATCCGCCGCCTGCTGGGCGACAACGGCGTGCGCGCGCGGCACGTCGCCGACGCGACTCCGAGCGGCCTGATGACGCCCGAGAGCTATCTCGGCTACGCGCGCCTCACGAACTACGTGGGTCGCAACCCGACCCCGGACCGGCTCGCGCACTACACGTTCCCGGGGGATCTGCCGGCGAACACGCTCGCCTACGACGGGGAGTGGCGGGTCGGCCGCGAGGCGATCACCGCGGGGAAGGATGCGCGGCTCCGGCTCCACTTCGAGGCGTCGGACGTCTACATCGTCATGGGCGGGCGCGGCTCCGTGCGCGCGCTCGTCGACGGCAAGCCCGCCGGGACGATCCGCGTCGACGCGCAACGGCTCTACACGGTGCGGACCGGGAAGGCGACCGACGCGTTGCTCGAGCTGCGCTTCTCGCCCGGCGTGCAGGCGTACTCGTTCACGTTCGGCTAGCAGCGCGATACGTCGGCTACTGCTCGCGCGCGACGTCGTCGCCGTCGTCGCGGCGGCGGTCCTGCTCGCGCAGGAAGCGCGTCAGCTCGGCGGCGATGGCGTCGCCCGAGGGCAACTCGCCCTGCTCGGCGAGCTCGTCGACGCGGCGCTCGAGCTCCTGCACGTACGCGGCCGTCTCCTCGTCGCTCGCCACCGCCTCGCTCACCTGCTGCGCGTAGGAGTCGGCCGCCTCGTCGAGCTCCGCCGTGTCGACGTCCGCCCCGAGCAGGTCGGCAAGCCGGTCGACGAGCGCCTTCGCCGCGCGCGGCGAAGGCGTCAACGAGACGTAGTGCGGCACCGCCGCCCAGAGGCTCGCGGAGCGCAGGCCGGCCTGCGTGCACGCGTCGTGCAGCACGCCCACCATCCCCGTCGGCCCCTCGTAGCGCGACGCCTGCAGCCCGAGCTCCTCGATCAGCTGCGGGTCGGTGGCGCTACCCGTCACCGGCGACGGGCGGGTGTGCGGCACGTCCGCGAGCAGCGAGCCGAGCGTGACGACGAAGTCGACGCCGAAGTCCGTCGCGAGACCGGTGACGAGACCGGTGAACGTGCGCCAGCGCAGGTTCGGCTCGACACCCAGCATGATGATCGCGTCGCGGCCCGCCCCCGGCAGCGGAGCGTGCATGAACGTGTTCTCCGGCCAGTCGATGCGACGCTGGAGACCGTCCTCGAGCGACACCGTCGGGCGCGTCGCCTGGAAGTCGTAGAAGTTCTCCGGATCGATCGACGCGAACTCGACCGCCGCCCACGCGCGCGCGAGGTACGCGCCGGCGAGCGACGCACCCTGGCCACCGTCGTTCCAGCCGCGGAACGCGGCGATCAGCACCGGCCGCTCGAGCTCGGGATGCGCGTCGAGGCGAAGCTCCGACATCAGGTCATCCTACGCGGGCGCCAGAGACTGAAGACGAAGGCAGTCGTCGCCGCCCACACCGTCGCCGCGACCGTGACGTGCGCGAGCACGAGCCACCACGGCAGATGGGTGCGGTACTGCACCTCGCCGATCGTCATCTGCACCGCGAGCAGGCCGAGCAGCACGAGCGCCCCCCGCACCTGCTGTGCGCGCTCGCGCACGAGGTAGGCGAGGACGAGCGCGAACGACACTCCGAAGACGGCCGTCGCACGCACGTGCCAGTAGACCGCAGGCTCGAACGACCACAGCCGCCGCACGACGGTGCTGCCGGGATGCGGCCCCGACGCCGTCGCGAGCACGCCGGAGAAGACGAGGACGCCCGCCGCGACGCCGACGACGAGCCCCGCCCAGGGCACCCACTGCGCGAGGCTGCTCGGCCCCCGGGGCCGCGTCCGCGCGACGAGCACGACGGCGAGCGTCAAGACGACGAGCGAGAGCAGGAAGTGCGACAGGACCCACCACGGGTTGAGGTGGTAGTGCACGGTCAGCGCGCCGAGCGGCGCCTGCGCGAGCGTGCCGGCGAAGATGACCGCGGCGAGGCGGCGGTGGCCGCGCGCGAGGATCCAGGTGAGGAGCGTGGTCAGGATGGTGAGGAACGCGACGATGCGGTTCCCGAATTCGACGTAGCTGTGGTAGCTGCGCGGCTCGAAATGGTGCGGCTCGCAGCCCGGCCAGTGCTCGCAGCCGAGGCCCGAGCCGGTCAGGCGGACGGTCGCTCCGGTGGCGACGATCAGGACGAGCGCGACCGCGTTCGCGACCGCCAGCCGGCGGATCCCGGCGGGCGACAGCGACAGCCCTCGCAGGCGCGCGAGCGGCTGGGCGACGGCGTCCACTCCGTCACTGTAGCCCCACCCCGACGCCGCCTTCGACGCGACCGACGCGCGCGACGAACAGGCCCGCCGCTGCGAACTGCGCCTCGAGCGACATCCCCTTCTCCGCCGGCAGCGAGACGAGCAGGCCTCCCGAGGTCTGCGGGTCGTGCGCGAGCTCGACGAGCTCCGGCGCGACGTCCCCCACCTCGAGCGCCGCATACGCGCGGTTGTTCTTCGTGCCGGCCGTCGAGACGCCGGCGCGAGCCGCCTCCAGCGCCCCGTCGAGCGCCGGGAGTCGCTCCGCCTCGAGCAGGATGCGGACGCCGCTGCGCGTCGCCATCTCGTACGCGTGCCCCGCGAGCCCGAAGCCGGTCACGTCGGTGACGGCGCTCGGTGCGAGCGGCCGGAGCAGGTCGGCCGCCGCCCGGTTGAGCGTGCGCATCCAGCGCACCGCCTCGGCTGTATCGGCGAGCCCGCGCTTCGCGCCGCCGAGGACGAGCGCCGTGCCGAGCGGCTTCGTCACGAAGAGCACGTCGCCCGGCAGCGCTCCCGCCTTCGGCCACACGGCGTCGGGCGCCACCGTCCCCACGACCGCGAGCCCGTACTTCGGCTCACTGTCCCGGATCGTGTGACCGCCCGCGAGCAACGCGCCCGCCTCCCGCACCTGGGCGTCGGCGCCGTCGAAGATCGCGCGCACGACGTCTGTCGGCAGCTCCTCCGGCAACGCCGCCACCGAGAGGGCGAGCAGCGGCTTGCCGCCCATCGCGAAGACGTCGTTCAGCGCGTTCGTCGCGGCGATCGCGCCGAAGTCGCCCGGGTCGTCGACGATCGGCGGGAAGAAGTCGATCGTGAAGACGAGGGCGCGCTCGTCGTCGAGCCGGTAGACGGCGGCGTCGTCGGCGGGGTCGAGCCCGACGAGCAGGTTCTCGGCCTCCGCCGGGACGAAGCCGCGTAGGAGCTCCTCGAGCCGCGCCGCCGAGTACTTCGCCGCGCACCCGCCCGCAGTCGCGAGCTCGGTCAGCTTGACCACGAGCGTCACCGTAGACGACGGCGGCGGCCCGGGGGCCGCCGCCGTCTGGAGAGGAACGTCGTACTGCGCTGCCGATTCGCGCTCCCCTCCTCCAGTCCTCTACGGTTGCGAGGTGCCGAGCGCACTCGTCACCGGTGGCTCCTCGGGGATCGGGCTCGCGATCGCGCGGATGCTGCGCGAGGACGGCTACGAGTTGACGCTCGCCTCGCGCAGGCCGGAGCGGATCGGGCAGGCCGCGGCCGAACTCGGCGCCGAAGCGGTCGCCGCCAACCTCGCGAACGAGGAGGACTGCGTCCGTGTCGTCGCCGCGCACCGTGCCCGCTTCGGCGGCATGGACGTGCTCGTCAACTCGGCCGGCCTCGGCATCGCGGGGACCGTCGAGTCGTTGCAGGCGAAGCACGTCGACCTGCAGCTCGGCGTCAACCTGCGCGGCCTCTTGCTGGTCTCGCGCGAGGCGATCCCGCTGCTCAGGGAGAGCCGCGGCTGGATCTTCAACCTGGCCTCGATCGCCGGCACCGCACCGACCCCCGGCCTCACCGTCTACGGCGCGACGAAGGCCGCGGTGATCGCGCTCACCCGCTCGCAGAACCTGGAGCTCGAGGACGCAGGCGTGCGCGCGGTCGCGATCTGCCCCGGCTTCGTCGACACGCCGATGGCCGGTTGGTCGGGTATCGCACCCGACGAGATGATCCAGCCGGAGGACTGTGCGGAAGTCGTCCGCATGTGCCTGCGTCTCTCGCCGAACGCGCGGATTCCGCAGGTGGTCGTGGAGCGCGTCGGCGCGCGCGACGGCGTGGGCTAGAGACCGCCCGGCGTGCGGAGGATCCGCCACATCATGTAGCCGGCGAGGACGCACGCGACGACGAAACCCGCGACCGCGATGCCGTCCGAGACGCGCGCCATCAGCGCGGAGCTGACGAGCAGCGCGGCGATGATCAGCGCGGCGCCGATGCGGTTCGCCGTCGACCGGAGCAGGTGCTCGAAGTCCTCGAGCTCCACCGGCGCGATGCCGACCTTCAGCGATCCGGTCTCGATCTTGTCCACGAGCTGCGCGAGGCGGCGGGGCATTCGCGCGAGCGGCTGGAGCTGCGTGAACGCGAAGGCGAGCACCTGGCTCGGCTCGAGGCGGCGCTCGCCCTCGGCGGCCAGCACCCTCCATCCCTCGCTCCGCAGCACCTCGACCGGGTCGAGCGTCGCGTCGAGCGAGCGGGCGATGCTCTCCGCCTGCGACAGCGTCTTGCCGACGAGCGCGAACGAGGTCGGCAGTGCGATCCCGTGCTCGAGGCAGAGGCGTTGCAGGTCGGCGAGCCCTTCCCCCGTCCGGATACCCGCGAGCGGGCGCCAGTGGTAGCGCGGCAGCTTCCTCCGCAGCTCGTGGACGAAGCCCGCCTCGTCCGACTCGGCGGTCGTCAGCGAGAGCGACAGGATCAGGTCGGCGACGTCGTCGGCGCGGTTCTGGGCAACCGCGAGGAGGAGGAGCGCGAGCGACGTGCGCGTGTCGTCGTCGAGCCGCCCGATCAGGCCGAAGTCGAGCAGCGCGAGACGGCCGTCCGGCGTCAGCAGGACGTTCCCCCGGTGGGGGTCCGCGTGGTAGACGCCCTTGACGGTCACCTGCCGGATGTAGGCGCGGAAGAGCACGCGTGCGAGGTGTGCTGCACGCTCGGGGTCGAGCGCCGCCCGCTCCGCGACCTTCACGCCGTCGATCCGCTCGAGCACCAGCACCTCCGGCGTGACGAGCGGCCGGACGATGCGGGGGACGAAGAGGTCGTCGCGGTAATCCTCGATCACCTCGGCGATCAGCTCGGCGTTGTGGGCCTCCTCCTCGAAGTCGAGCTCGGCGCGCAGGTGCTGCTCGAGCTCGTCCGTGAGCGCGCGCAGCTGAAGTAGCCGTGCCGTGCCCGAGCGCCGCTCAGCCAGGCGCGCGGTCCGGCGGAGGAGACCGAGGTCGAGCTCGACCTGCTCCTGGATTCCGGGGCGCCGCACCTTGACGACGACGTCCCGGCCGCCGGTGGTCAGCGCGCGATGGATCTGCGCGATCGAGGCGCTCGCGAGCGGCTCCTCGTCGATCGTCGCGAACTGCTCGAGGCCGAGCTCGCGGTCGATCACGTCGCGGATGGCCGCGAACGGCACCGGCGGGACGTCGTCGACGAGCTTCCCCAGCTCGTCGATGTAGACATCTGGCAGCAGGTCGGGTCGCGAGGAGAGGAGCTGACCGAGCTTGACGAACGTCGTACCGAGCCCCTCGAGCGTCTCGCGGAACAGCTCGGCGGCCTCCGGTGTCGCCTCGGCCTCGCCGACGACGCCGACCTCACGCAGCACGCGGAGGAGGTGCCCTCGGTGCGCGGCCCGCGTCACCTCGAGCGCGCGCGAGAACTTCCCCTGGTCGGCCACGGGCGCCGTTTCCCCTCGTCGCCTGAACGGGAAACGAACGGCGGTCGCTAGCGTGGAGGCATGCGTCGCCCGCTCATCGTCGTGCTCGCCGTCCTTGCGACGGCGCCCCTCGCGGGCTGCGGCGCGTCCGTCTCGGGGGATTCGGCCGGCGCGACGCAGCCGCCGAGCAGGTTCCGGGGGACGGAGCTGACGCCGCCGAGGCCGGCACCGCCGATCGCCCTCCACGACGCGCGCGGCACCCCGGTGACGCTCGCCGCGCAGCGCGGCCGCTACGTGCTCGTGACGTTCATCTACACGCACTGCCCCGACGTCTGCCCGCTGATCACGCAGAACCTGAACGCCGCGCTCCGCAATCTCGGCGCGCAGCAGCGCGGGCGCGTGCGCGTCCTCGCGGTCAGCGTCGACCCGAAGGGCGACACCGCCGCCGCCGTCCGTGCATACGAGCGCCGCATG